>JAGQTW010000437.1 GCA_020438785.1 Mycobacterium sp.
GGTGTCGCTGGCGAACTCCACCCCGTGGGCTTCCAGTTCGTGGCGCAGCGTCGCGAAGTTCTCGATGATGCCGTTGTGCACGACCGCGAACTTGCCGGCGGCGTCGCGGTGCGGGTGGGCGTTGCGGTCGGTGGGCCTGCCGTGGGTGGCCCAGCGGGTGTGCCCGACCCCGGAGGTACCGGCCAGCGCCGCGGCGTCGGTCTCGGCCAACGCCGCCTCCAGGTTGGCCAGCCGGCCCGCGCGACGGCGCACCGTCAGCCCGCCGTCACCGTCGAGGATCGCGACGCCCGAGGAGTCGTAGCCGCGGTATTCCATCCGGCGCAGTGCGTCGATCACGACCTCACAGGCCGGGCGATGCCCGACGTAAGCCACGATTCCGCACATGGTTATCCAGGGTAGTGCAGCAACGGCGCCACCCCGGTGGGCTACGGTCGTGGGGTGGCCCGCACCCGCAAACTCTTCGCGGCGCTGACCCGCCGCGGCCCCAACAAGGTTTTGCGGGGTGACCTGGCCTTTGCCGGTATCCCGGGGGTCGTGTACACCCCCGAATCCGGCTTCAATCTGCCCGGTGTGGCCTTCGGCCACGATTGGCTCACAGATGTCGGTCACTACCACCGGACGCTGGAGCACCTGGCGTCCTGGGGGATCGTCGCCGCCGCCCCGGACACCGAGCGCGGCGTGGCCCCGTCGGTGCTCAACCTGGCCTACGACCTGGGCACGACGCTGGACATCGTCGCCGGGGTGCGGCTGGGGCCGGGGCAGATCAGCGTGCATCCGACCAAGCTCGCGGTGGCCGGGCACGGCTTCGGTGGCGCGGCGGCGGTGTTCGCCGCGGCCGGCCTGGCCGGGACCGGTCCGGGGTTGCACCCGAAGGCGGCGGCGGCGTTGTTTCCCGCGGTCACCAAGCCGCCGTCCCAGCAGCCGGCGGCCGGCCTGAAGATTCCGGGCCTGGTGCTGGCCGCCCCCGACGACGCCCAATCCCTGCGCACCGATGCCCTTGAACTGGCACAGGCCTGGGAGGGCTCGGTGCTGAAGATCGTCGCCAAGGCCAAGGCGTCCGGTCTGGCCGAGAAGCGCCGCTTCTCGCGGGTGCTGGGCCTGCCCGGGTCCAGCAGCAGCACGCAGAGGACGGTGCGGGCGCTGCTGACCGGGTTTCTGCTGTTCCACCTCACCGGCGACAAGGCCTACCGCGAGTTCAGCGAGGCCGACGCCGCCCTGCCGAAGACCCAGCAGCCGGATCCGGACGCGCCGGCCGTGACGCCCGAGGAACGGATCGTCGCGCTGCTCAAGTAGCCCGCACCCTCGCCCTACCAACTGGTTGGTGATATAACCGGTCCATGCGCATCGGCATCTTCCTGCCCTACGCGGGCGGTTTCAAAGAGTCCGTCGATCAGGTGGTCGCTCTCGAGAAGGCCGGTGTCGGGATCGTGCTGGTCCCCGAGGCGTACTCCTTCGACGCGGTCAGCCAGACCGGCTACCTGGCCGCCAAGACCTCCACGATCCAGTTGGGTTTCGGCGTGGTGCCGATCTACTCCCGCACCCCCGCCCTGATGGCGATGACGGCCGCCGGACTGGACTACGTCTCCGACGGACGCTTCCAGTTGGGCCTGGGCACCTCCGGCCCGCAGGTGGTGGAGGGCTTCCACGGCGTGCCGTTCGATGCCCCCCTGGGCCGCACGCGGGAGGTGGTGGAGATCTGCCGGAAGGTGTGGCGCCGCGAGAAGCTCGTCTACGACGGGAAGAGTTACCAGATTCCCTTACCCGCCGACCGCGGCACCGGCCTGGGCAAGCCGCTGAAGATCATCAACGAACCGGTGCGCGAACGCATTCCGATCCACATCGCCGCGCTGGGGCCGAAGAACGTGCAGCTCACCGCCGAGATCGCCGAGGGCTGGCAGCCGGTGTTCTTCAATCCGGAGAAGGCCGATGACGTGTGGGGCGAGGCACTGCGGGCCGGAAAAGCCAAGCGCGACAAGGCGCTCGGCGAACTCGACGTCATGGCCAGCGTCTCGGTCGCCGTCGGCGACGACGTCGAGGAGCGAATGCAATGGGCCAAGCCCCAGCTCGCGCTCTACATCGGCGGAATGGGCGCCAAGGGACGCAACTTCTACCACAACATCGCGACCAAATACGGCTACGGCGACGTGGCTGACCGCATCCAGGAGCTGTATCTGTCGGGACGCAAGGCCGACGCGGTCGCCGCCGTGCCCGACGATCTGGTGCGCGGCGTCTCACTGATCGGCCCGCGCGGTTTCGTCAAGGAACGCATCGCGGCCTTCGCCGAGGCCGGTGTCACCACGCTGCTGGCCACGCCGGTCGCCACCGACGCCGCCGAATACGTGCGCTACGTCGAGGATTTGCAGCAGCTGCTGCCCTGAGCTTTCAGCGCGGCCGGATGACCGGCGGCGTGGCCGCTCGCTGCTGATCGGCCGGACGCAACACCCGCCGCGACCCAGGCGGCGACACCGGCCGGCTGCTCTTGTCGGTCACTGGCCCACCTGCGGCAGCTCGTCGGCGGCGATCTCGCACGGTGTCGACGGATCGGGTTCGGGTGGGCCCGGCGGCGGAACGGCCGGTGCCGGTTCCGACTCGGGCTCCACGGGAGGCGGCGCGGTCGCGTCGGGGACGATCGGATCCGGTTGCGGCACAACCGGTCCCTCGCCCGCGACCGTTTCGTCGTCGGCCGGCTTCTCGTCGGCCGGCTTCTCGTCGGGCTCGTCGGGTTTGCCATCCGGCGGGTCGACGGGGTCGACCACATCCCCATCCGTGGGACCGCCCGGATCGTCGGTCGGCTCGTCGAACAGGCCGCCGAGCGCGTCGATGATCTCGCTCACCAGCGCCGACAGTCCCCCGCCCGATCCCAACCCGGTTCCGCCGCCGGCGGGTATCCCCGCGCCCGGCCCACCCAGCGGCGGCGCGAGGTCGGTGGCCGGCGGTGTCGGCATAGCCGCGGGTGGGACCGGTTGCGCCGCAGGAATCTCCGGGACCGGTGCGACGGCAGGCATCTCCGGTGCCGACGCCGCCGCGGGGATGACCGGTACGGCTGCGGGCGTTTTGCCGGCCGGCGGGAGCGACTCGACGGCCGGGACCCGCGCCGCGGTCGCCGGGGCCGGAATCGGCGGCCCCAATCGTGCGGGGACCGCGAAATCCACCGCGCCGCGGGCGCCCAACGTCCCGGTCGCTTCGTCGTAGGCTGCGTCCACCGCGCCGGTGGCCGAGCGCATCGCGCCCAGCCACTCGGTGCGGATGTCGGCGTCGACGTAGGGCGTGATCTGCTGCCGGACGATCTCGGTGGCGGCCTCGCGGTCCGCGGCGCCGGTCGTGACGGTGCGGGCCGCGGCCAACCACGCGGTGCGTTCACCGGCACGCCGGTCGTCGATCGCCGTCGCCGCCGCGACCTTGGCGTCGACGGCACCCCACAGCTTGTCCCGCAAGGCGGCACACACCTCGGCCGCGGATCGAACAGCCTCCGCGACGGCGGCGCCGGCCGAACAGTGCCGCTCCACGAAACCGGCTGCGGCGCTGCCCGACTCACCACCCCAGGCCGATCCGAGCGCAGCCATTCCCGCCCGCTCGATCCGCAGTGCCTCCTCGGCGGCCCCGGCCGCCGCCCGAAGGGCGGCGCAGTCCGCGTCCAGCGCGGCCAGGTCCAGGCCGTCCTCGGTGGAGTACCACTCGCCGATCTGGCCGCCGCGCGAGGTCAGGTCCGCATTCTGGTACCCCACGGCACGGCAGGCGTCGACATAGGCCTCGGTGTTGGCCACCGCGGGACGGCCTTGCGCCAGCCGGGCGGCGACGTCGACTGTCATTGCAGCACCGCCACGGCGCGCAGTTCGGCCTCGGCGTAGCGGTCGGCGTCGGCGCGCAGGGCGGCGGCGATCTCGGCGGCCGCCCTGGACCACTGCGCGGTGGCGGCGGCCAACCCGTCCAGCGCGGCGCGCAGCGCGTCACCGTGTGCCGCGTGGGCCCGGCCGGCGAGCGCACCACCGAACCGCAAAGCCCCCGGCGTCCCGTCGAGAATGTCGGCGGCGGCGGCGAACCGGCCCGCGGCCAGGCACACCGCCGCGGTGTCCACTTCTGTGTTGCTCACACCCGATACGACGCGGCACCCGGCGGCCGGGTTCCAAAATCGTTGGCGGATCAGCCTTCGGCGCTGACCGACTTCGCAACGCGCAGGGCAAGTTGGCGGGCGGTGTCCTCGTCGGAGGCTTCCACCATCACCCGCACCATCTGCTCGGTCCCCGACGGGCGCAACAGGATTCGGCCGGTGTCGCCGAGTTCGGCTTCGGCCTGGCGCACCGCGTCCTGCACGGCGGGGGCTTCGGCGACGGTGGCCTTGTCGGCGACCTCGACGTTGATCAGCACCTGCGGCAGCGACTGCATGGGCGAGGCCAGCGCGGCGAGCGACGAGCGGGTCTGGGCCATCCGCGCCATCAGCCTCAGCCCGGTGGCGATGCCGTCACCGGTGGTGCCCAGGGCGGGCAGCACGATGTGGCCGGACTGCTCACCGCCGAGGGTGTATTCACCGGCCCGCATCTCCTCGAGCACGTACCGGTCGCCGACCCCGGTGGTGATCACCGTTATGCCGGCCTCACGCATCGCCAGGTGCAGCCCCAGATTGCTCATCACGGTGGCGACCAGTGTGTTGGAGGCCAGTTCGCCGGCCTCGTGCATGGCCAGCGCCAGCACCACCATGATCCCGTCGCCGTCGACCACCTGTCCGGTGGCGTCGACGGCTAGGCAGCGGTCGGCGTCCCCGTCGTGGGCCAGCCCCAGGTCCGCCCGGTGGGCGAGCACCGCGGCCTGCAACTGTTCCAGGTGCGTCGATCCGCAGCCGTCGTTGATGTTCAGGCCGTCCGGTTCGGCGTTGATCGCGATCACCCGCGCGCCCGCGGCGTGATAGGCCCGCGGCGCGGCCCACGACGCCGCGCCGTTCGCGCAGTCGACGACCACGGTGATGCCGTCCAGCCTGGTAGCGGCGGCGGCACCCACGTGGCGCAGGTAGCGCTCGAGCGCGTCGGCGGCATCGCGCATCCGGCCGATCCCGGGGCCGACCGGGCGCAGACCGGGTCCCTGGGCCACTAGCTCCTCGATGCGGTCCTCGGTGGCATCGTCGAGCTTGTGCCCGCCGGGACCGAAGATCTTGATGCCGTTGTCGGGCATCGGGTTGTGCGAGGCCGAGATCATCACCCCGAAGTCGGCCCCGTAGGCGGCCGTGAGGTGGGCCACCGCGGGGGTGGGCAGCACCCCGACCCGCAGCGCGTCCACGCCCTCGCTGGTCACCCCGGCGATCACCGCGGCTTCCAGCATCTCCCCGCTGGCGCGCGGGTCGCGGCCGATGACCGCGAAGCGTCGGCCCGGGCCCGGGGTGGCGGCCAGCCGGCGGGCCGCGGCCGCCCCCAGTGCCAGGGCCAGCTCGGCGGTCAGCTCCTGGTTGGCGACGCCTCGGACCCCGTCGGTCCCGAACAGTCGACCCATGCGGACAAACCTCTCACAGACGTCGCGTTATGGCACAACCGACGAGGTTATCGGGCCACGTCGCGACCGAACCGACTTTGAGACGAGACCACCCACGCAAACACCACCCGCACCCGGGTCCGGGTGCGGGTGGTGCCGTCGGCTGAGCGAGCTCCTACCGACCCATTTGGCCCGGCGTCGTCGGCGACGCGCTCGGCGGCACGGTCGCGGTGTTGCGGTTCTGGCCCGGGGCGTTGGCGGAGTTACCCGGTCCGGTGAGGGCGGTGTTCTGCGAGAAGGTGTAGCTCAATCCGGCGGTGCCGGTGGTGCACACCGGGACGGACTCGACCTGGTTCGCGTCAAGCTGCGGCAGAGCGCCCGCGAGGTCCTGGGCCGGGCACACCGTGGTGGCGAGGGTGGTGGCGCTGGCCAGCGAGACGTCCTGCATGACGCCGATCTCCTGGCCGTTGACGCTGACCGTGACGTTCAGCTTGCCGTCGCCGACGAAGGACTGGCTCTCGGGCGGAGCCGCGTGCGCCAGGCTCAGGCCACCCGCCGCGAGCATCGAGCCACCCAGAATCACACCGGCGGCCGTCTTCTTCATCTTGTTCATGTTTGCTCCTTTTCTGCTGCGTTGTGGGCAGGGATCCAGAGCTGCGGGAGGTTCACCACACAGCCCCGAAGGAGGACGTCGACCCCCCGGAAAGGTCCGCCTCCTACCTCGGGAAACCGACATGGGTCGGCCTCCTGAGGCTTGCCGGGGGCCCAAGGATTCAAACCAAAACTTAATGATCGGTCGCCGCGTCACCCGTGAACTGGGCTTTCGCGCTGTGAGCCGGCGCACAAAAAACTCGCCGGGCACGTCCAGCCAGAAGGACTGGAACATGCCCGGCGAGCTCGCGTCGAGACGCGCGGCAGGTCAGCGCTTGCTGTACTGCGGCGC
>JAGQTW010000438.1 GCA_020438785.1 Mycobacterium sp.
CCTGCTTCGGCATCACCGCCGCCGACGAGATCGGCTACGCCATCGCCCAGGCGCTGGTGCTGGAGATCGGCGGTGAGCCGTTCCGGGTCCGCGAAGACGCCCGCACGCTCTATCACGCCGCCCTGGCCCACGGCAGCAACCACGTCGTCACCGTCGTCGCCGACGCGCTCGACGCGCTGCGGGCGGCGTTGTCCGGCCAGGAACTGCTGGGCCAGGAACCCGTCGGCGACGCCCCGGGCGGCCTGGCCGAACGCATCCTCGGCCCGCTGGCCCGCGCCGCGCTGGAGAACACCCTGCACCGCGGCCAGGCCGCCCTGACCGGGCCGGTGGCCCGCGGCGACGCCGCCGCCGTCGGCGGTCATCTGAACGCGCTCGACGAGATCGATTCCGAACTGGCGCAGAGCTATTGCGCCAACTCGCTGCGCACCGCGCAGCGCGCGCACGCCCCCGAGGAGGTCGTAGACGTGTTGACCGAATGGTCCCGCCAGGCAGGGCCGCACCGGTGAGTGTCAAGGCGCCGCAGTTCAGCGCCGGTCAACTCAATGTCTATCCGACCCCGCGGGCGGTGGCCGACGTCACCCGGGCGCTGCGGCACACCGGCCGCCGAGTCATGCTGGTGCCCACCATGGGGGCGCTGCACGACGGGCACCTCGCGCTGGTCCGGGCCGCCAAGCGGGTGCCCGGCGCGGTGGTGGTGGTGTCCATCTTCGTCAACCCGCTGCAGTTCGGCCCCACCGAGGACCTCGACGCCTACCCGCGCACCCTGGACGCCGACCTCGAACTGTTGCGCGACGAGGGTGTCGAAGTGGCGTTCACACCCACCGCGGCCGCCATGTACCCGGATGGAAAGCGCACTACCGTACACCCCGGCCCGCTCGGGTCTGAGCTCGAAGGTGCAACGCGCCCAGGGCATTTCGCCGGCATGCTCACCGTTGTGCTCAAACTGCTGCAGATCGTCCGGCCGGATCGCGCGTTCTTCGGCGAAAAGGACTACCAGCAGCTGGTGCTGATCCGGCAGATGGTCGCCGACCTCAACGTCGATGTGCAGATCGTCGGCGTGCCCACGGTGCGCGAGGCGGACGGGCTGGCGATGTCGTCGCGCAACCGCTACCTGAGCCCCGAGGAACGTGAACTCGCCGGCGCGCTGTCCTCGGCGCTGCTGGCCGGCATGTACGCCGGATCCGGCGGGGCCGCCCCGGTGCTCGACACCGCCCGCGCCGTCCTCGACGAGGTGCCCGCCATCGACGTCGACTATCTCGAACTGCGCGGCCCCACGCTCGAGCCGGCGCCGCCGTTCGGCCCGGCGCGGCTGCTGATCGCCGCCCGGCTGGGCGGCACCCGGCTGCTGGACAACATCGCGATCGATCTGTCGGGCACCACCGGCCCATCGCGCGCCGGTGACACCGAACCGAACGAAATCAACTGGAGGAACTGATGTTCCGGACGATGCTCAAGTCCAAAATCCACCGCGCCACCGTGACACAGGCCGACCTGCACTACGTGGGTTCGGTCACCATCGACGCCGACCTGATGGAGGCCGCCGATCTGCTCGAGGGTGAGCAGGTCACCATCGTCGACATCGACAACGGCGCCCGGCTGACCACCTACGCCATCACCGGTCCGAGCGGCAGCGGCGTCATCGGGATCAACGGCGCCGCAGCGCATCTGGTGCATCCCGGCGATCTGGTCATCCTGATGGCCTACGCCACCATGGATGAAGCCAGCGCCCGGCAGTATCGCCCGCGGGTGGTTTTCGTCGACGCCGACAACCGGCCGGTCGACCTCGGGGACGACCCGGCCCACGTTCCCCACGATGCGGCCGGGTTGCGCCCGGCGCGGGCTGTGGGGTAGCCGTGCTGCTCGCCATCGACGTCCGCAACACCCACACCGTCGTCGGCCTGATCACCGGCACCGGCGATCACGCGAAGGTCACCCAGCACTGGCGCATCCGCACCGAATCCGAGGTCACCGCCGACGAACTCGCGCTGACCATCGAGGGTCTCATCGGTGACGACTCCGAACGGCTCACCGGCGCCACCGGGCTCTCGACGGTGCCGTCGGTGCTGCACGAGGTGCGGATCATGCTCGAGCAGTACTGGCCGTCGGTGCCGCACGTCCTGATCGAACCCGGTGTGCGCACCGGTATCCCACTGCTGGTCGACAACCCCAAAGAGGTCGGCGCCGACCGGATCGTGAACTGCCTCGCGGCCTACGCGAAGTTCAGCACCGCGGCCATCGTCGTCGACTTCGGGTCCTCGATCTGTGTGGACGTGGTCTCGTCCAAGGGCGAATTCCTGGGTGGGGCAATCGCTCCCGGTGTCCAGGTCTCCTCGGATGCCGCGGCGGCCCGTTCGGCGGCGCTGCGCCGCGTCGAGTTGGTGCGGCCGCGCTCGGTGGTCGGCAAGAACACCGTCGAGTGCATGCAGTCCGGCGCGCTGTTCGGGTTCGCCGGCCTGGTCGACGGGCTGGTCTCGCGCATCCGCGAGGACGTCGACGGCTTCGACGGCACTGACGTCGCGGTGGTGGCCACCGGTCACACGGCGCCGTTGATGCTGCCGGACCTGCACACCGTGCAGCACTACGACAAGCACCTCACCCTCGACGGGCTGCGGATGGTCTACGAACGCAATCGGGAGCACCAGCGCGGAAAGCTGAAGTCGGCCCGCTAGTCATCCGTTCCCGCGCAGCACCGTCTGCTCGCTAGTGGGCGGGCTCATCTCGGCGGCGACCACCGACGCGGCCTCATTTAAGCTGGCACGTCGTGAGCTCTGCTGATGTTCCGGAACCCGACGGTGCGACCGACGTTCCCGAACAGTTCCGGATCCGTCAAGGCAAGCGGGAACGACTGCTGGCCGAGGGCCACGAGCCGTACCCGGTGGCCGTGCCGCGCACGCATTCGCTCGCCGAGATCCGCGCCGCCTACCCGGACCTGGCCGCCGATGCCGCCACCGGTGACATCGTTGGCGTCGCCGGCCGGGTGGTGTTCGCCCGTAACTCCGGCAAGCTGTGCTTCGCCACCCTGCAGGAGGGCGACGGTACGCAACTGCAGGTGATGATCAGCCTGGCCGGGGTGGGCGACGAGTCGCTGGAGGCCTGGAAGACCGAGGTCGACCTCGGCGACATCGTGTTCGTGCACGGTGAGGTGATCAGCTCCCGGCGCGGGGAACTGTCGGTGCTGGCCGACTCCTGGCAGATGGCGTCCAAGGCGCTGCGCCCGCTCCCGGTCGCGCACAAGGAGATGAGCGAGGAGTCCCGGGTCCGGCAGCGTTACGTCGACCTGATCGTGCGCCCGCAGGCGCGGTCGGTCGCGCGCCAGCGCATCGCCGTCGTGCGGGCGGTGCGCAACGGCCTGGAACGCCGCGGCTTCCTCGAGGTCGAGACCCCGATGCTGCAGACGCTGGCCGGCGGGGCCGCCGCACGCCCGTTCGTCACGCACTCCAACGCCCTGGACAGCGATCTGTATCTGCGGATCGCGCCGGAACTGTTCCTCAAGCGCTGCGTCGTCGGCGGCTTGGAGCGGGTTTTCGAGCTCAACCGGGTGTTCCGCAACGAGGGCGCGGATTCCACGCATTCGCCGGAATTCGCGATGCTCGAGACCTACCAGGCGTGGGGCACCTATGACGATTCCGCCGTCATCACGCGCGAACTTATTCAGGAGGTCGCCGACGAGGCGATCGGCACCCGCCAGGTGTCATTGCCCGACGGCACAATCTATGATCTCGACGGGGAATGGCCCTCGATACAAATGTATCCATCCCTGTCCGAGGCCCTCGGCGAAGAGATCACCCCCGATACCGGTTTGGAATACTTACTCGGTATTGCCGACCGACTCGGTGTCGAGATCCCCCGTGATCGCGGCTATGGCCACGGCAAGCTCGTCGAAGAACTGTGGGAGCACACCGTCGGTAATGCATTGTGGGCGCCGACATTCGTCAAGGATTTCCCCGTCGAGACCACACCGTTGACCCGCCAGCACCGCAGCATGCCCGGCGTCACCGAGAAATGGGACCTCTACGTCCGCGGGATCGAGCTGGCGACCGGCTACTCCGAGCTCGTCGACCCGATTATCCAGCGGGAACGCTTCGAAGCCCAGGCGCGTGCCGCGGCCGCCGGCGATGACGAAGCGATGGCCCTCGACGAGGATTTCCTGGCCGCGATGGAGTATGCGATGCCGCCCACCACGGGTACCGGAATGGGCATCGACCGCCTACTAATGGTTCTGACGGGACTGTCAATTCGGGAGACGGTATTGTTCCCGATTGTTCGCCGGCACGGCAACTGAGATGCCCCGGTAACGTTTGTGTTGTAAATGACCCGCCGTTATGGCACATTTGTGGCGGAGTTTTTCAAACGGGGCAACGCATTATGCAGAAGGACCAAGTGAGCCAGTGGCCAAGAAAGTGACTGTCACCCTCGTCGACGATTTCGATGGTGAGGGCCCCGCTGATGAAACGGTCGAGTTTTCCATCGACGGCGTGAACTACGAGATTGACCTTTCGAGCAAGAATGCGCAGAAACTGCGCAATGACCTCAAGGGATGGGTCGAGGCCAGCCGCCGGGTCGGCGGCCGCAGGCGGGGCCGCAACGGCTCGGGCCGCGGCCGCGGCACGATCGACCGCGAGCAGAGCGCCGCGATCCGCGAATGGGCCCGCCGCAACGGTCACAAGGTGTCGACCCGGGGCCGGATCCCGGCGGACATCATCGACGCCTTCCACGCCGCCACCTAGGCCGCCGCCCTCGGGGGCGGGCTTGGTCACCGACTCGTCACAACGTTCGCTGGTGGCGTAGCGGTGCCCCTGATTACCGGAAACGAATCGCTATCCTGCCGCGTTGGTCTGCTGTGTCCACCGGATGAATCCGATATGGGTGACAAGGGAGAGCACCCTTGAGCACCGCCCACTAGAGTGGACCCCAGGTCCGTGGTGTCTACCGCGGCACCTAATCGTGATGGAGAGCAGGTAGCAGGCGATGTTCGAGAGATTTACCGACCGTGCCCGCCGGGTCGTCGTCCTGGCTCAAGAAGAGGCCCGGATGCTCAACCACAACTACATCGGGACC
>JAGQTW010000439.1 GCA_020438785.1 Mycobacterium sp.
TAGTTCTCGTGGGTGCCGTAGGAGGCGCCCTTGCCGTCGACGTTGTTCTTGTAGAGCTGCAACTTGGCCGCGCCGGGCACGCTGGCCACGTGGCGCGCGGCGGCCTCCATGACCCGCTCGCCGGCCTTGTCCCAGATCACCGCGTCCAGCGGGTCGGTGACCTCCGGGGCGGAGTACTCCGGGTGCGCGTGGTCGACGTAGAGCCGGGCGCCGTTGGTGAGGATCATGTTGGCCGCGCCCACCTCGTCGGCGTCGACGATCGGCGGCGGTCCGGTGGACCGGCTCAGGTCGAACCCGCGGGCGTCGCGCAGCGGGGATTCCACCTCGTAGTCCCACCGGGTGCGCTTGGCGCGCTGGATGCCGGCCGCCGCGGCGTAGGCCAGCACGGCCTGGGTGGAGGTGAGGATCGGATTGGCGGTCGGGTCGGACGGCGACGAGATGCCGTACTCGACCTCGGTGCCGATGATCCGTTGCATGGGGGCAAGCGTAACGGGGGGTCGGCGGGCCCTGCGCGGCGCAGCGGCCGCGGGAGTTTCGATCCGCGATCCGGGCCCACCGCGGCGGTTAGGGTGACGGCCATGACGTCACCCGAGGCGGGCGATCGGTACGCGGCCGAACGCTGGTTCCTCGCCCAGGGTCTGCCCGCGGTGGTGCGGCGCGGAGCACTGCTGCGCCGGGTCTGGAGCCGCTCGGCCCCGGCCATCGCCGGCTACGCGGTGATGGCGGCCAACTCCATTGGGGTGGTGGCGCTGTCGGGCAAGCACACCATCGACATCGGCGGCAGGCCGGACCTGGCGGAGGGCGCCGTGCTGGCGCTGCTGGTGCTGGTGCTGCCGGCCGCGGCGGTGGTGGGCTGGCTGGTGTCGCGGATCGCCAGCCTGCGGTGGCGCCTGGTGGCGGTCGCCGTGGCGATCGCCGTCATCGTGCTGGGCGCGGTCTTCGGCGGGCTGAGCTACCGGGTCTTCGCCAACCTGATGGTGTCCGGTATCGCGGTGGCGGTGATCCTGGTGCTCACCGCGACCGGGGTGGGCTCGGTCCTGGGCTGGGCCGCGCACGCGACGCTGACGAACCTGGCGCTGGTCGCCGGCATGTTCGTCCGCGCTCTGCCGGTGGTGCTGCTGACCTTTCTGGTGTTCTTCAACACCTATGTCTGGCTGATGGCGGCCGTCATCAGCCGCACCCGGCTGTGGCTGGGACTGGGCTTTTTGTTCCTGATCGCGGCGGCCTTCCTGGTGTCCAGCACGCTGGATCGGGTCCGCCCGATCCTGGCCAGCCCCGAACCCGATCCCGACGACGCGGCGCAACTGGCGGGCACCCCGTTCGAGCACATGCCGGACGACCCCGGCACCACGCCGCTGTCCCATCCCGAACGGGCCAACGTGGTGTTCGTGGTGGCGGCATCGCAGGTGGGCCAGGTGCTCACCGTCGCGGCGCTGACCGGGGGCATCTTTTTGATCCTCGGCCTGATCCTGGTCAGTCCCCCGCTGCTGGACTCCTGGACCCGCGGTGCCGGACGTCCGGACGGGCATCTGCTGGGCATGACGCTGCCCGTCCCGGATGCCCTGATCCAGACGACCATGATGCTGACCGCGATCACCTTCATGTACCTGTCGGCCAAGGCCGTCACCGACACCGAGTACCGGGCGAAATTCGTCGAGCCGCTGCTCGAGGAGGTGCGCCTGACGCTGGTGGCGCGCGATCGCTACCGGTCCGCGCTGGCGAGGCGGTGAGGGGCCGGTGTCCGACATCAGGCGCGTCCACGAATGGTTCCTGGCTCGCGGGCTGCCTCTGGTGCTCACCCGCCGGGTGCGTTCCCGGGCCCTGATCGAACGCTCCGCCCCGGTGGTCAGCGGTATCGGCGCGCTGATCGCGGTGACCGCGGTGATCGCCGACTTCAGCGACGGCCGGGCCGCGGCGGCCGACGTGGTCCCACTCGGGATCATGGCGGTGGTCCTGGCCGCCGCACCCTTCGTGCTCAACCTGCTGCACGCCGCGGGGACCACCCGCGGCGAGGCGGGCCGGCGCACCGCCGCGCTGCTGGTGATGGCGCTGTTCGTGATCGGCTTCCCGCTGGCCGACCAGGGTTGGTCCGGGCTCACCCTCGCCGAGGTCGCCGGTTTCCTGATCGTGGCCGTGCTGGCGGTGTGGCTGACCTACCTGGGAATCGGATCGATCGTGTTGTGGGCGTTCCGGTTCGCCTGGGTGCAGTTCGGCGCGCTCGGCACGCTGATGAGCCGGGCCCTGCCGCTGTTGATGCTGACCGTGGTGGTGTACTTCACCGGCGAGCTGTGGCAGCTGGCCGCCCGCATGACACGCCAACGGCTCTGGCAGACAATCGGTTTCCTGGCACTGGTGGCGATCGCGTTCATGGTTGCCACCATCCGCGACGAGGTACAGGCGCTGCGGGAGGACCGGTCCGGTCCGCGGGATCCGGCGGCGCTGCTCGCGGGCACGCCACTGGCCACCGGCACCGACCCGCGCCGAACCCCGCTGTCGGTCGGCGAACAGATCAACGTCGTTGCGGTGATGGTGGTTTCGCAGGCCATCCAGGTGGTGATCTTCACCACCGGGCTGTTCGTGTTCTTCCTCGCACTGGGCGTGATCGCGATTCCCGACGAAGTGACCGTACTGTGGTCCGCCGAGCAGCAATGCACCGTGGGCGAACCACCCTGCGCGGGAACATGGTTCGGCATCCACGTGCCGGTGCCGCAGACGGTGGTGCACACCTCGCTGTTCGTCGCCGTGCTCTCGGGGCTGTACTTCACGGTCAGCACCAGCGTGGATCCGCTGTACCGGCAGCGGTTCTTCGACCCCTTGGTGGCCGACGTGGCGGTCAGCCTGGCCGGACGCGACGCCTACCTGGAGATGGAGGAACGAAATGGTTGACCAGACCGGTGACGTGTTCGCGAAACGTTACGGCGAGGTGCTGCTGGTCCATGCCGGCGAACAGGGGCCGGAAGCGACGGTCTACAACACCTTTCCGCTCAACGACTGCCCGGCCGCACTGTGGGACGCCCTCGACGCCGATGCGCTGGCCAAGGAGAACGGCGCCGTCGCCGCGCTGCTCAACGGTCCGCGCTACTGGTTGATGAGCGCCATCGACAAGGCGGCGCCCGAGCACCGGGAGACCAGGACATTCGGCGGAATCGAGATGATCCGCCAGGCGACGGTCAAGCTGTCGTCGATGAATCCGGCCCCCTACAGCGTCAACGCCGTGGACCGGCGCACCGTCTTCGTGTTCGACGCCGGCCGACCGGTTTTCGAACTCGTGGACCCCGACGGCCGGCGCTGGGTGATGCAGACCTGGAGCC
>JAGQTW010000052.1 GCA_020438785.1 Mycobacterium sp.
TCATGTCCTCGACCGGCGCGGTGCTCAGCCCGACTGAGCGCCTTGATGCGTTGTTCGGGGAGTTGGCGGAGTTGGCCGGGCAGCGCAATGCCATCGATGGGCGCATCGTGGAGATCGTCGCCGAGATCGATCGCGACCAGTTGTGGGGTGCCACCGGGGCACGGTCGGTGGCCGGGTTGGTGGCCTGGAAGTTGGGCACCTCGGAGGGCAATGCCAAGACGATCACCACCGTCGCGCAGCGCAGCGCGGCCTTTCCCCGCTGCGTGGGCCAGTTGCAGCAGGGCCGGCTGTCGCTGGATCAGGTCGGGGTCATCGCCGCCCGCGCCGGCGAGGGATCCGACGAGCACTACGCCCAGCTGGCCTCGGTGGCCACCGTCAACCAGTTACGCACCGCGATCAAGCTCGAACCCCGCCCCGACCCCGACCCCCGACCGGGGCCGCAGGCCTCGATCACCAAGAACACCGATGAGCACTTCACGTGGTGGCGCATCAAACTCCCGCACGCCCAGGCCGCCACGCTCGACGCCGCCATCAACGCCCACCGCGAAGCCCTGATCACCGACTGGAAACAGGCTCGCGGTGACGCCTCGCAGGCCGCGCCGCCGATGCCCGGGGACCTCGAGGCCTTCCTGCGCCTAATCGAGGCCGGCTGGGACACCGAAGCCACCCGCCGCCCGCACGGTGCGCACACCACCGTCGTGGTCCACCTCGACCTCGCACAGCGTGCCGCCGCCCTGCACCTGGGCCCGCTGCTCTGTGATGCCGAACGCCGCTACCTCACCTGTGATGCCACCTGCGAGGTGTGGTTTCACCGCAGCGGGCAGCTCATCGGCGCCGGGCGCACCACGCGGGTGATCAGCCGGCGGCTTCGCCGCGCCCTCGAGCACCGCCACCCGATGTGCGCGGTTCCCGGCTGCGGGGCCACCCGCGGCCTGCACGCCCACCACATCCGGCACTGGGAAGACGGCGGCCCCACCGAACTGTCCAACCTCGTGCTGGTCTGCCCCTATCACCACCGGGCCCATCATCGCGGGCTGATCACCATCACCGGACCCGCCGAGCGCCTCACCGTCACCGACGACGAAGGCCAGCCACTCAGCTCGGGCCCGATCGCCCGCGCCCCCAGCCGACCCCCACCCGCCGTCCCACCCTGTCCCGGCCCGACCGGCGAACGCGCCCAATGGTGGTGGTACCAACCCTTCCAACCCCAAGCACCGCCAATGGAAAACTAGCCGGGCGACCGACTCCTGGCGTGACATGTCAAAAGCATCAGGCCTGCACCGTGATTCACCGACCCGAACGGCCCTTGCCTGCCCGACCGGCACGGTCTGTCGCTGCCTGCTTGCGCTTCCTCGCCTCGGCGAGCAGCACCTCGAAATGGTGGCCGATGCCGTCGGCGATCTCGGCCGGGTCGGGCACGAGCTCGGCCAGCGTGGTGATCCCGAAATCAAGCGTGTCGGCGTGGCTGACGCAGAAGACGAACAGACCGACCCCCCCGCCGACCATCGTCCTGCCATGGATGTGTGTGATCTCCGCGCCGGCTAGATAGAGCTTGCCCTTCGGCCCCGGGATGTTGGACACGATGTAGTTGACGACTGGGGGGACGGCGTTGAAGACCGGCGATGTCACCAGGTCACGTAGGGCGAACCAGGTGGCGCCGGGCAGCGAATCCACCAGCCCCATGACATTTTCCAGCACGGCGTTGGTCGGCTTGCGCACCGTCGGATCGCCGGCGCGTGCGGTCCGCTCGGGCCGCGCCTTGGCGGTGCGAGCGGCCACGGTCCTGAGTCTCTCGACGGGGTCGGCGATATCGGGGATCGCGGTCAGCATGAAGGTGAAGTGGTTGCCGTCGGCCGCGGTCGCGGACTCTTCGCGGATGTTCACCGGTCCGGTGACCCGAAGCGGTTCGTCGGGTAGTTCATCGCGGGCACGCAGGTAGTCGACCACGGCGGCATTGGTGACCGACAGGACGACATCGTTGACCGTCACGCCGAAACGCTCCGTGATCGTCCGGACGTCGGTCATCGACACCGAGGTTGCCGACACCGCGCGTTTACCCGTCTCGGTCGGCCGGTTGAACAGGGATCTGGGCGTGGCGCCATCATCCGGACCGGCTTCCGAAGGCGGCTCCGTTGTCGACTGCTCGCCGGACAGCAGCCGCGACGCCAGACCGCGAAACACCGGAACCGCGAGCGGAATTGCGTGTCGCAGGAAGCGGATCCCGTTGACCACCTGGTCGGGCATAGAGCGGGCGAGCAGTTCACCGGGCAGGGGAACCCGCTCCCCCGGAACCGGGGTGGGGGCGGGAATTGCGCTGGCCGGCAGCGGTTCGGTGTCGAAGAGTTCGGTCATCATCTGCATTCCGCCGACCCCGTCGATCGACGCGTGGTGCAGCCGGAGCAGCAGCGCCGCCGACCCGTCGGCGAACCCGTCCACATAGTAGGCGTGCCACAGCGGGCGGTCGCGGTCCAGCGGCTTGTTGACCAACGTCGACACCAGTTCGCACAGCGCACCGAAGTCACGGGGCGCCGGCACGCCGACGTGTTTGAGGTGGTGGTCGATGTCGAAGTCGCCCACGGTCAGCCAACTCTCGTGACCGGCGGCGAACGGGGCGAAGACCGGCCGACTGGTGAACAGCGGCACCCGGGTGATACGTGCCGCCAGTTCCGCGCGCACCCGCTGAAAGTCGTGCACGCCGTCCGGGGCCGTCGAGGGGTCGAGCAGGAAGATTCCGATCAGGTCCATCGGAATCTTCTCGGACTCGACGAACAGAAACATCCGGTCCAGCCCGTTCATCCGTCTCATCGCCGCACGTCCTCTCCGGTACCCGCCTCAACGGCCTTCGAAGCGCGGCTGCTCCCGCGCGCGGAAGGCCCGGACCCCCTCGCGGAAGTCGGCGGTTCGGGGCAGCAGTTCCTGCCCCGAGACCTCCACCTCCTGCACGGCGGGCATCGCGGTCAAGGTGCCCGCCGCCATGGCCCGCTTGATCCATCCGTAGGACTGGGTGGGACCGGTCGCCAGCGCCTGCAAGATCTCGTTGAACGTGCGCTCGTAGTCCGCGTCAGGAACCAAATGCGAGATCATCCCCCAGTTGAAAGCATCAGCTGCGCTGATCCTTTCAGCCAGCAACGCCATCCGGTTCGCCCGTGCCCGGCCGATCGCGGCGGGTAGCAGCACCGAGAGTCCACCGTCGGTCATCAACCCGATCTTGGCGAATGCCAGCTGGAAGAACGCCGACTGCGCCACGACGGCGAGGTCGCAGGCCAACACCAACGAACAACCCACTCCCACCGCCGCGCCGTGGACGGCGGCGATGACGGGCTTCGGTGAGGTGGTGATGGCTTCGATCACCTCGGCGGCCGCCACACCGGCGCCCGAGGTGTTCCGGCCGCCCACATCCCCACCGGAACAGAAGGCGCGCCCCGCCCCGGTCACTGCGATGGCGCGCACGGTGTCGTCGGACGCGGCCGCGGTGACGCCGTCGCGCAGGGCGACGAGCATCGGTGTGTCAACGGCGTTGAGCTTCTCCGGCTTGTCCAGCACGAGCCGCAGCACACCGTCTTCGCGGTGACTGATGATGCCGTGGCTCATGGCGATACCCTGTCACTCCCCGTGCAGGCGGCGCATCTCGTCACCGACCCGGCCGGAAATCCTCGATGCCACCTGGGCACCACGCCGCCTCAACTCCATGTCGGGAACCGGCAGCACGGCGGCACCGAACTCCTTGGACGGTAAGAGCACCGTCGCGCTGCCGCGGGTGGTGGACTCGTCGCGCTGGTTGGTGGCCAGCACGTCGACGGTGACCCGACCCTCGGCCGGCTCACTCTTGCCCGTCACGATGCCGGTGCACCGGTGGATATCGCCGTGGTAGTTGAATCCGCGGATCTGCAGATCCAACTCGGCCAGCCAGCCGTCATCGCCGATCCAGTTGGTCATCAGGTGGCCTACCCACGCGGCACGCATCTGCCCGTAGTCGTAGGGCGCCGGGATGCCCAGGGCCTGCGCCCGATCGGCGTCCCAGTGCAATCGCTGCACCACTTGGGGCACGCCGTACTCGTCAGGCTGGTAGAAGGCCGGCATCGCTTTGCGGTGCAGATGGGCGAACCGCAGCGGCCCGAGTCCGTAGCCGCCCCAACCCCAGCCCATGTGCATGCTGATGATGTCGACAACGCCCAACGGACCCTTCATGATCGGTGGCAACTCGTCACCGACGCTGATGTCCTCGACCCAGCGCGGTTCGGGTCCGCGCCGCACCTCTGCCTCGTAGGCGTCGGCCACCTTGTCGAGTTCTTCCTCGGTCCAGTGCTGTCGCTGGATGTGCGCGTACTTGCCGGACTTCTTGGACCCATGCCGGTCGGCGCTGATGTAGGACTCGTCGCGGGTGGCGATCGGGTTGCCGTCGATGTCGACGTAGAGGTAGCGGTAGGTCTCCTTGACCGAACGTCCGCCCGCGAACTCGCTGTCCTTGACCTGTACGTCGAGGGTATAGCCCTCCATCAGCACCGGTCGGCCGGCGTAGATCGGCTGATACCACGTCCACTTCACGCCGGAGTAGTACTTGCCCGTGCCGCGAAACAGGCCGCGGAACAACTTCTTCCGCTCCGGGTCGGTGAACTTCGGCGTCTGGTCCGAGCCGGTACTGATTGCGAAGGTCGGCGGCGCGATCTGAGCGTGCCACCGGGTGTTCGGGCCATAGCCGGGATCCAGGAACAGCGGGTTGTCATCGCCGATGCCGAATGCGAAGTGGGTGATCGCATCGGCCTGCGGCACGACGTTCCACGGGTCTTCCTTCTTGTTGACGGCGACCCCGATCTGCGCCCTGGCGCGCTCGATGTCCTCGTCGGTGATCCGGCCCTCGACGGCGGCTGAATCTGCTGTCTTCGCGGTAGTCATGGCGTTCCTCTTCTCAGCCGGCTTTCCAGACCTGCGACATGTGAGCTCCTCACCGCTCCGCCTGCGCCACGGTGCTGCGGCGCTGTTCGACCATCTCGATCAGCCGGCGCCGGTCGACCTTGAGCGCGGCTCCGCGGGGCAGCGCGTCGACGATATAGACCTCGGCGGGAACCTCGTAGCCGGTCAACGATTTCCGGCAGTGCTCGCGCAACTCGTCCGGTCCGACCGAGCAGTCGTCGCGAAGTTCGACGGCCGCCACCGGAACCTGGCCGAGTCGGGTGTCGGGCAGACCGGCGACCGAGGCGTCCAGGACGGCCGGATGGGTACGCAGGGCACGGACCACGGTCTCCGGAGCGATCTTGAACCCGCCGCGGAGAATGACGTCGTCGGCACGGCCGTCGAGGTAGAGGTAGCCGTCGTCGTCGAGGTGGGCGAGGTCACTGGTGGTGACCCAGGTGTCCGCCGAGCCACCGACCTGCGCCGAGGCCACCTGCAGCCGACCGCTCCGCCCGGTCGCAAGGACGTTCCCGTCGTCATCGACGACCTGAAGGTGCACCCCCGGAAACGGCCGGCCGACACTGCCCTTCTTCTCCGACCAGCGGGCCTTGAAGTCCTTGAGCGTCCACCCCGCGACCGCACCGGAGAACTCCGTCGCTCCGTAGACGACGAGGATCGCGATGCCGAACTTCTCGTAGAAGGCGTCGACGACCGCCGGATCCACCGGACTGGTACCGGCGTTGATCGCCCGTATGCTGCTGAGTTCTTCGCGGGTGATGTCGGAGTCGAGCACGGTTCGCAGCGCCGGTGGCGGCAGGCCGACCAGCACCGGCCGGTGCTCGACAACCGCGGCGCGCCACGCCGGCAACGTGAACCGTTCGAGCATAACGAATGGCCTTGCGGTGCAGAGCGATTGGAGCAACCCCCAGAGACCGCCGATGTGCACGATCGGGAGGACGACGAAGCCGACGGTGCCGGTCAGCGGCTCCCGCTCACTGCCGTCCGGACGGTCGTTGTGCCGCAGCACCGCCGACAGCGATGCCTCTAGTTGGCTGCGGCGCAACGGAATTCGCTTGGCCGCACCGGTAGTCCCCGATGTCAGCATCTCCACCGCGATCGCGGGATCTCCCGGTGGTGCGTGTGCGGTTTGCTCGGCGCGCGGGATCAGCGCCCCCTCGTCGAGGCTCCAGGCTGCCGCGCCGAGTTCGGCAACCGCGGCGGTGAAGGCATCCTCGGACCACAACGCACCGGGCGCGAGGACGAACGGCGCCCCGGTGGCCACCAGGTCCGCAGCGAGCCGGTCAACCGGCTGCAACGGGCTGATGGTCACCAGGGTGCGGTCACCACGAATAGTCGCGATCAGGGCGGCGACCGACTCCATCCGATTGCCGAGAACCACGCCGACCCGGCCCCCGGGGCCGCAACCGGCGGCGGCGAGTCGGGCGTCGATCTGCTCGGCTAGCGTGCGCACCCGCCCCCAGGAGATCCAGGCCCCCTCGAACTGCATGATGCCGGCCTCGTCATCGGCTTCCCACAGCCGTCCCAACGCCTCATTGATGCTCGTCATCGTCAACTTCCTGGGCTTCGGCCGCGGGACACGGCACCTAGAAACTAATCGACATCGTTTACTAGGTCAACCTACTGACCGGTGTCAGCGGACGGCGTTCGGCGACGTTTACGCATGGTTCGGCGGCACCCAGCGGCCGGAGCAGTACGAGGATGGGGCGACGGGTCAGTACAACAAGTCGATGACGCGGTCGTGCTTCTCGGTCTTGGCCATATAGCGCCGCGCGTTCGTCATGTGATCGATCAATGCGGCCTCGGCGGCTTCACCGTCGCGGGCATGAATGAGCGAGACGATCTTCTCGTAACCACGCAAGGCACGCCGGTTCGCGCGCTGGGTCTCCTCGCTCTCGGGACCCTTCTCCGCAAGTGACTTGGCGACCTCGCGCTCGATGATCTCCGACAGCAGGCCGATCACCGCGGTCAGCGTGTGGTTGCCGGACAATTCGACGAGCTTGACGTGGAAGCGCACACTCGCCCGTCCGAACTCGCGGGAGTCCTCGATGGCGGCGGTGACCCGTTCGAGTTCGGAGTCGAGTTCCTTCAGCACTTCCTCGGTGGCCGATTCGGTGAGCCGGCGAACGGCTGGAGGCTCGATGGTCAGGCGCGCGTCCCAGACATCGCCGATCGTCGTGCCGGACAGCATGAGAATCATCCCGAAGAGGTCGGCGACCGCATCCGGACCCGGGACGGTGACGCGGGCACCGCCGGGCGGCCCGCGACGAATGGTGACCAGCGAGTCACCCTCGAGCAAGCGGAACGCTTCCCGCAGGGTCGGGCGGGACACCCCAAACCGGGCGATGAGTTCGGCCTCGGTGGGCAACCAGTCGCCGTCGACCAACTCGCCGCGGGCGATCATCTTCCGGATCTGCGCGGCAACCTGATCGGACATCTTGAGCGGCCGAACCCGCTGTTGGGAGCCGGAGAGCACGAACGGTTCCCTCTCGGCCATGGATTAAGACGATACCGCAGCGGCCTAGTTCCTGTAGTTGCACTACAGAAATAGACGTGCACGTCAGCGGCGCCGCGGCGCGCTCTTGTTCTTCCGGGAGTCGGTGTGGGTGCCCGGCGGCGGATTGCCGAGATGGGTGTAGGACAACCCGTGGCGCTGGGCGATCGTCGGCGGCAGATCGCGCGCCTCCCACATCGCCCGGACCGTTCCCTGCACGGCTTCGGGGCGTCGCGCCGCGATCTCGGCGGCGAGCTCATGAGCGCGCGAGCGCAACTCGGCGTCGGGCACCACCTCGGTCACCAGACCGATCCGCAGTGCGGTTTGCGCGGTGATTCGCTCCTCGCTGCCGAGCAGCGCCCAGCGCATCACGTCTCCGTACGGCACCCCGGCGGCGAGCATGCCCATCGGCTCCAGCGCCGACACCAGGCCGGCATTGGCATGCGGATCGAAGAACTGCGCCGACTCGGCGCAGATGGAGAAGTCCGCCTCGTTGACGAAGTACATCGCGCCACCGGCGACCAGTCCGTGCAGCGCCGCGATCGTCGGCTTCCAGACCTTGTGCGACTTCGGGCCCAGCATGATGCCGGGATCCTCCTGGTTGAAGATCGGCTTGTGGTACCACCATGCGCCCCGGGAGACGTCGATGCCGGTGCAGAACGCCCGGTCGCCGTTTGCCTGTATCACGCAGGCGTGGATCTCGTCATTGTCACGAACGTGATTCCAGATCACCACGAGTTCATCGGCCATCTGTTCGGTGAAGCTGTTCAGTTGTTGCGGCCGGTTCAGCGTGATCGTCGCGACGTTGTCGACAACGGCGAACTCGATGGTTTCCAGCGAATCCAGATCTGTCATTGACGTGACCCTCGGCCAACGGCCTTCACATAGGTAACTGGGTTAGTGACGAGGCGTCAGTTTTCACCGTGCCGCCGGTTTTCGCAACCGCCGGCCCGGTCAGCACCCCACCTTGATGGCGAAGGAGGCATTGGTCACCTGGTTCGGCTTCTGGGCGGTGTAGCCGCTGGCCTCGCCGGTGATCGAGTAGTTTCTGCCGTTTTGAGTGGCCTTGGCGGTGCCCTGCAGATCCCGCCAATAACTTCCGCTGAACCCGCCGAAGTTCTGGAACTCGACCGAATTCACGACGAGGTTCTTCGCGTTGTTCACCACGCTGGTCGTTCCCGCGTCGCCATCACCGATCTGGATCGTCGTATAGAACTGTTCGTGCCGACAGGACACGGAGTTCAGGGTGCCCAGATCGGCGCCGTTGACGGTGACGCTCGCGGTGCCCTCGGCAAGCGTGCCCGGCTCACGCGGCGGGGCGGACGGTGGCGAACAGCCGGCAAGTCCGAGGACGAGTGCTCCGGCGGCGACGACGGCCCGTGTGGACTTCATATCCCCTACCTCCATCCGGCTACAGGGAATCTATGCGAGAAATCCGCGGCAGTGACCGCATATCCGGCCATTTATCGCTGAACGCCGTTTCGCGCGCTCGGGGCGGCGGCGAATGACGCTGAGATGGTTTACTGAGTTCCATATCTGACTGATCCCGGCGACGAGGAGGCACCTTGGCACGACAACCGTCGCTGGCGCCGATGCTGACAGCCGAGCCGACCCCGACGGCGGTCAGATCGCCCAAGACGTCGGAGCTGGTGGCACTGACCCTCCGCAAGATGATCGTCGACGGCCAGCTCAAAGACGGCGACTTTCTCCCGCACGAAGCCGAGTTGATGGCGCACTTCGGAGTCAGCAGGCCCACACTCCGTGAGGCGGTGCGAGTTCTCGAGTCAGAACGCCTCGTGGAGGTCCGTCGGGGATCGCGCACCGGGGCGCGGGTGCGGGTCCCCGGCCCGGAGATCGTGGCCCGGCCCGCCGGGCTCCTGCTCCAACTCTCCGGCGCCACCGTCGGTGACGTCATGACGGCGCGGGTGGCGATCGAACCCGCCGCCGCCAAGCTGCTGGCCGAGACCGGTACCGCAGCGGCGCGTCAGGAGATGCACCGACTGGTCGCCGAGATTCCGGCGGCGTGGTCGGGCGGCGAGTTGGCGCGGGCCTCGGCGACCTTTCACCGCCGTATGGTCGAGCTTTCCGGTAACGCGACCCTGGGCATGATCGCCGGCATGCTGTACGAGATCTCCGAACGGCACACCGCGGCGGCCACCGGCGGCTCCCGCAACGAGGTGAGCAAGGCGGCCTACGAGAAGATGATGCGCTCCTACGAGCGTCTGGTGGAACTCGTCGATGCCCGAGACGGCGCCGAGGCCGAGGCTCATTGGCGCAGGCACATGCAGAACTCGGCGGCCGCGCTGCTGAAAGGCCACGAGAAGACCAAGGTGCGCGACATCATGCACTGAACCCGCTCAGGCGATCACGGCCAGTCCGCGGCGGGGTCAACTCCGCCGCGCCAACCGCATGGAGGTGTGATGAACGAACTCGAGGTGTTGCAGGCCCTGCGCCTCAAGGGCCGCGTCTCGGAGGAAGACCTGGCGTCCACCGTGGGAGCCGACACCCACGAGATCACCGCCGTCGTCGAGCAACTCGCCCAGGACGGTCTGGTAGCTCCCGGCAAGCTGTTGAAAATCACCCCGGAGGGTCGCGAGCGGCTCGCTGAGTTGTTGGCTGCCGAGCGATCCGCGGTCGACGCTTCCTCGTTGTCTGGGGCCTATGCCGAGTTCCGCGCCGTCAACGGCGATTTCAAACTGCTCATCTCGGAATGGCAACTCAAGGACGGCCAACCCAACGATCACACCGACGCGGCCTACGACGCCGCGGTGTTGGGCCGCCTGGACGCAGTACACGGAAAGGTGGTGCCGATAATCGCCGCCGTGGCGACCCAGCTGCCACGGCTCAACTCCTATGGCGACAAGCTGGTGGCGGCGCTGACCCGCGTCAAGGCCGGCGAATTGCCCTGGCTGACAAGGCCGATCATGGACTCCTATCACACGGTGTGGTTCGAGCTGCACGAGGAGCTGATCGGAGCCGCAGGCCTGACTCGGGAGCAGGAGGCCAGTGCCGGCCACGCGGACTGACCACGGCATTCGCCACGGGCTGGGGACGCCGTGCTGCCGGTAACCCAGCCGACAGCCGGCTGGATTCTCATCCTCGCCTCGTTCGTGGTGTTCGCCGAGAGCTTCGTGGTGCGCTCGATCATCCGCAAGCGCCGCGACAACGAACGAATCCGCCGGTTGCTGAACGGGGTACGCAGGTCGGCAGTCTCGCGGGTGATGTTCGGCGAACCGGCTGACGAGATGACCGACGAGGAGTTCGATTCCATGGCACTGCTGCCCGGCCTGATACTGGCAGCCGCGGTGTTCGTGGGCGGCCTGGCGCTCGTCGTCATGGATTCGTTCGGCGTGGAACTGAACCTCTTCCGCCTGCCCGGTTAGCCGTTCAGGACACGGACCCCGAGACCCAGCGGTGCGGGGGCGATGCGCCGCAGGTGGTAGAGCAGTCTCGTGGAGCCGCCGGGAAAGACGTAGCCGAACGTGCGCCGGCCACCGAGGGATTTCTCGATGGCATCGATGACCAGTTCGGGGGTGCTCACACCGCCGAGCTTCTTGAGTCGCTCGGGAACGCCCTGTCCCATGATGGTGTCGAGCATCGGGGTCTGCACCGCCGCCGGGCAGACGCAACGTAGCTTCACCCCGGTGCCACGCAACTCCATTCCGAGCGTCTCGGCGAAGCCGACGACCGCGAACTTCGTTGCGGTGTAGGCCGCCATCGCCGGTGTCGGCATCCATCCGGCAAGCGAAGCGAACAGGGCGATCTCGCCCCGGCCCCGCTGTTGCATCACCGGAAGTACCGCCTTGACCCAATGCACGGTGCCCAGATAGTTCACCGCCATCGACTGGTGGAACGCCTCGGCGGGCAGCTCGTCGATCCGGCCCCGCACGCAGATCCCTGCGGCATTGACCAGCCGGGTGACACCACCGAATCGTTGCACCACTTCCTCGCTTGCGGCGGTGACCTGTGCGGCGTCGGTGACATCGCAGGGCACGGCGGTCACACCGGCCTGTGCGCCGAGTTCCTCGAGCCGGACGCCGGGCAGATCCACAGCCGCGACCGTCCAGCCGGATCGAACCAGCCGTTCGGCCGCGCACCGCCCCATCCCGCTGGCCGCGCCGGTGACTACAGCGATCCTGGTTGACATGCTGTTCCTCTCGAGGGTGGACGCCGAACGCTAGAGTCGGTATGCGGCTCGGAAAGACTGGAGATCGTTGAGATGGGGTTCGACAACACGGACGGCGGTATCACTTCGCAGGCGGAGTCCGCCAACGAGCGGGACCGACTGATCGCGGCGGCCAGGCAGGTGATGGAGCGCAACGGCTGGTGGGGCTTCAAGGTGGAGAACGTCCTCAAACAGTCGGGCTTGTCGACGCGTAGCTTCTACCGCCATTTCGAGAAGAAGAGCGACCTTCTGGTTGCCGTCCTCGACGAGGAGTTGGCCGATCTGGCGGTCCGGCTCCATGACGCGACGGCCGCACCAACGACGCACTCCGACCGGGTGCGTGCCTACGTCGTCGAGACCATCGACTTCGCCTACAGTCCGGACTTCGCCAAGCGTTCGTCGCTGTTGGCCTCGCTGTGGCGCGAGTTGATCGACGAGTACCCGGAGGCGATCGAACACTGCGCCGAGAAATTGATCGCGCCGCTTTCCGCGATCATGGCGGCCGGCCTGTCTGCCGGTGAGCTCGAATGCGAAGACCCGGTGAGTGATTCGCGGGCGATCTTCTACATGCTCTGGAGCATCACGGCCGATCAGGCCGCACTGGGCAGCGGTGCGACGAGAGCGCAGGTCGAGGACATGGCGCTGGGTTTCGTCACCCGGGCTATCGGCATTCACGCGCCCTAGTTCTCACCCTTGCCGAATACGGCGACCACGACGCTGCGGTCCAGGCTGTTCGCCGACCACACCCCCATCTCGATGTTGGAGCAGTCGGTCATGATCGTGTAATAGTCGGGCCGGTAGTACCACTGCTGGATGACTTGCAGGTTGTTGATCGCCAGCGCGGGGTTGATGGCGATGGTTTCGGCGACAGTGCCGGTGTATCCGGCATTGCGGGCCCGGTCCTGCACGGTCGAGCCATCGGACCCGATGTCACCATCGAGCGCGTGGTTGTTCACCAGGTCGTCGGTGTGCCACTGGGCGGCAAGCCGGAGCTTCGGGTTGACGCTGATGTCGCTGAAGCAGCCGACGTCATGTTGCAACTTGTACACATCGGCCCACACCATCTTGTTCAGGCGTGAGTTGTCGGCATTGGCTGCTGGCTGCGGCGCGCCGGCGAAGACGACTGTGAACAGTGCACCGACCGCAACGGTTGCGCGCATCAACCCTTTTCGCATCTTCATGATCACTCTCCTCAGATCCGGTAGTCCTCGGGCATTCGGTGGCGTGCCTGCTTCACCAGAGTCACTGGATCATCTCCACGTCGGCGATCTTGATGTCGCCGCCTACCCGCTGGACCGAGATTCGCATCCGCCAGCCCTTGACGCGCTGATCAGTTGAGCCCTCCCGGGTGGTCGTGACCTTCACCGCCACAAGAACTTTGGCCCCGGTGAGGTCGGCGGTCTCCAGACCGGCCTCGGCGATCGACGCGACCGCCTTGGTTTTGGTACGCAAGACCTCCTGGATGAACGGCGGGGACCGCCTTTCGAAATCGTCATGGAAGGTTCCGGTGGACGCCTCGAGGACACGATGGACGTCGGCCTCCACCCGGGTGTAGTCGACGCTGCTGAGATCGAGCGCCCCCTGCCTGCCCGCCTGCAGGTAAGCCACACGGTCGGCTTCCCACCGGTGCTGTTGGTACAGTCGGTAGCCCAGCCAGCCGGCCAGTGCCGACAATCCCAGAACAACCACCACGCCGAGGGTGAGGGCCAGCCGGACGGGCGAGTCAGCGACTTTCCGCCACCGGGTATCGGCGACAACAGTTTCCGCGGATTCCGGAGCCGGCTCGGAATCGGCGGTGGCGGACTCGTCGGCGGGTTCGCTCGTCACTGCGGCGGAACCAACATCCCCTGCCACGTGCCGTCCCTTTGCTGATCGGCCGCCAGATCGCCCTGGGTGTAGACCTTTCCGTCGGGTCCGATGTAGGAACCGGTCGCCGGGTCGTATTCGGCGATGGCCAACGCAGGCGTGGCCCCGGGTGGTGGCGGCGCCGGCGCGCCGGGCGCTGGTGTGCCCGGCCCGAACTGTGGGATATCCTGGCCGGAATTGGTGGCGTTCGGATCGCCCTTCCAGTTGGTTCCGTCGTTCAGCGGAATGTAGTTCTCGTCGCTCTCGCACATCTTGACCGTCGGCGCCCGCTTACCCGGACGGGTGGCGCACGGGGTGTTACGCAGGCCCCGCACGTTCGCCTGGGCATCCTGGGGAATGCGGCAGTACAGGTCACCCTCCGGCCGCAGGGGCGCGTCGGTCTGCGCGGGCGTCCGGCGTTGCGACGCGGGCAGGTACCCGGTGGTGCAGGGTGGCGGCAGGTTGAGGTCGAGGTTGAAGTCGAGGTAGCCGCCCGCCCACATATTGGGGTTGTTCAGGTTCGGCACCGAGCTGGCGCCGACCATGGCCACACCCTGCGGTATGAGAACCAGCAACTGTTGCAGGCCGGCGTGGTAGGTGACCAGAATCTTGTTGGTACTGACCAGGTTCGCCAAAATGACGGGCAGCGTCGGCTGCAGGCGCTCGACCAGTTGACGCGCCTCCCCGGCAGCCGCGGCCCCGTTGTCGAGGACACCGGCCAGCGCGGCGTCATTCGCACGGAGACTGCCGGTGATGTCGGCAAGGTTGGCCGCCCAGGCCTGTACGGCGCTGCCGGAGTCGACCTGCGAGTTCAACAACGGCGCCGACTCGTCGATCAGCGTGGTGAGGCTGTCCAGGTTGGCGCGGGCGTCGCTCGCCAATTGTGTTGCGCCGTTCACCAATCGGGACAGCTCGGGGCCCAGTCCACCGAACGCGATGTAGGACTCGTCGACCGCCGTCTTCAGCGAGTCGTGCGGGATCGCGTCGAGGCCCCTGACCGTGTCGTCGAGAAGCTTGTCGACGTCTACGGGCACGGTGGTGTCCTTCATCGGGATGACGTCACCGTCCTTCAACGGCGCGGACTTGCCGTCGCGCGGGACCAGCGCGAGGAACTGCTCGCCGAGGGCGGAGAAGCTGTGCACTTCGGCGACCAGATCGGACGGGATCTTCACGTTGCTGTCGAGGGACAGCACGGCCTTGACGTGGCCGTCCTCCGACAGACCGACAGTGTCGACGCGGCCCACCTTGGTGCCCGAGTAGGTGACGTTGCCGGCCGGATACAAACCCGCGGCCCTCGGCAGCTCCACGGTGACCGAGTACCTGCCGATGCCGAACATCGCGGGCAACTTGATGTAGCCGAGGAACAGGAATGCCGCGGCGACGGCCGCGACGACGGCGAACGCCACCAGCTGGATCCGGATTCGTCTGCTCAGGTTCATGTCACGGCCCCTGGTCGAGGTGGTAGGGGGCCACCAGCGGATTGGCCGAGGTGTACGGACTGGGTTGCACTCCCATCGTTCGGCCCCACTGCATCTCCAACTGAGTCAGGTCACCCTCGAACCGCGTCCCGGTGAACAAGCCGCCGTCGATGCGGCTCAAGGTCAAATCGAATACGGCGGAAAGGTTTCCGTAGTCGCCGCGGAACCAGTTGTCCAGAGTCTCAACCGGGAAGGGATACGTCGCGATACCACTGAGACCGCGGGTCATCGCCGGTCCGGCATCGGCGAGCGCCTTGAGCACCGGCGGCAGCTGGTGCAGTTCCTTGACCAGATTCTCCTTGGACAGGTTGATCGCGTTCGCGGCGACCGCGCTGAACTTCCCGAGTTGGTCGAGGGCATCGGCCAGCGCGGTTCGCTCGTCCTTGAGTACCGCGATCGCATCCGGGATGGTGGTCAGCGCACGATCCAGAATCGGCTTCTGGTCGGCGAACTTACCGACGACGCGGTTCAGGCTCTCGTTGGCCGCGATGATGTCGCCGGTCTGCCGGTCGACGCTGGCGATGAACTTGTCGAGCTGTTCGATGAGGCTGCGGGTCTCCTGTTCGCGGCCGCGGAACGCGGTGGCGAAGGCCTGAACGATGTCCTGCAGCTGACCGATGCCGCCGCCGTTGAGCAACAGCGAGACCGACGCCAGCGTCTGTTCCACCGTCGGATAGCTACTCGCTCGCGCCAGCGGGATCACCGATCCGTTGTGCAGCCGCCCCTCGGGCCGAACGTCTTTCGGCGGTGCCAGCTCGATGTGGGTCGACCCGAGCAGGCTACTCTGGCCGAGTTTGGCGGTCGCGTTCTCCGGCAGCACCACGTCCCCGTCGATGGTCATGGTGACCAGGGCGTGCCAGCCCTTCAGCTGGATGTCGGTGATGGTGCCGACGTTGACGTCACCGACCCGGACCCGGGAGTTGCGTTGGATGCTGGTCAGGTCGGGCATCTCCGCCTGAACGGTGTACGAACCCGGTCCCTTGCCCTTGACACCGGGCAGCGGCAACGAGTTCAGGCCTCGCCAACCGCAACCCGAAAGACTGGCCAGTAGCGCCAGCGCAGCGAGAACGAGGACGGCAGTCCGACGCAAACCGATACTCATGAACCACCTCCCGCCGGGACCATGAGACCGGTCAGGCCGGCATCGGGATTGGTGGCGACGGCTTCGGCCGGGAGCGGCGGACCACCGGGAGGCGCTGTGGCGGGCGGCGCTACCGGTGTGGCGGGCGGCTGCGACGCGGTGGCCGGAGGCACGTAATCCGGCCGCAGCCAATCCTCGCTGTAGGTGAGCTCGTTGGGCCGCGCCCCGACACCGACCAGAAAGTTGAACCCGATGGGCCCGAGGAAGTTGTACTGCCGATTCTTGACGATCGGCGCAAGGTATTGCACGCACAGCTTGGCCGACTGTTCGGCACCCATCCGCGACGCGGCCTGGATGGCGCCGCACAGGAAGTTGATCGGGTTGCTGAACTGAGTGCCCGCCAATGCGCCGGTCACCCCGCCCGCGGTGGGCTGGTAGATGTTGACGTAGTTGGAGATCATCATCGGGAACGCATGCAGCGCCTGCTGAAGCTCGTCTCCACTCTCGTTCAGCGCGGTGGTGATCACCTCGAGCTTGTCGGCGGTGATGCCGACGGTTTCACGGTTGTCCCTAACAAAACTGGTGACGTCGGTGACGGCCCCGTTGAGATCCGCGACCGCTCGGCCGACCTCGCCGGGATCGTTGGAGAGCGTGGCGGTCACGGCCGCGAAGTTCTGGTTGAGCTGGCGCAGCAGGTCACCGCTGTCGCGCAGGCCCGACGCCAGTGCGGACAGGTTCTTGACGGTGCCGAACAGATCGGACGAGTGGTCACCGAGGATCGACATCGACTGCGAGAGCTTCTGCAGCGAGTCGCGAATGTTCGGTCCCTGGCCGCGCAGGTTGTCGGCGAGTGAGTTGACGAACTCCCCCGCGGTCGAGACGCCACCCGGCCGGGTGGGCTGCAGGGTCTGGTTGAGCTTGTCCAGCTGAGCCTTCAGATCGTCCCACTCCACCGGCATCGCGGTGCGCTCCTGTGGGATGACGGCGTTGTTCTGCAGCGCCGGGCCGCCGGTATAGACCGGGGTCAGCTCCAGCGCGCGCGCCGAGATGATCGACGGCGACAGGATCACCGCCTGGGCGTCGGCCGGCACCTTGTACTTGCTGTCGACCCAGAAGTTGATCCTCGCGCGGTTCGGCTCGGGCTCGATGGACTCGATCGCACCGATCCGTACCCCCAGGATGCGCACCTCGTCGCCGGGGTAGATGCCCTTGCTGTTCTCGAAGTAGGCGGACAGCCGGGTCTTGCCCACCCCGGTCACCGACCGGAATGCCAGCACCAGGCCGACGACCAGGACGACGGCCAGCGCGGCCGCGAGCGCGATCCGCGCACGACGGGACTTCATCATGAGCCCGCTCCCCGATCCAGCTGGGTCTCACCCGGGGCGGGCATGAAGACGGGCGCCGGAGTCGGCGACGGCACCGCGGGGTCGGTCCCGGCGCCCAACGGCGGGCCGGGCGGGCCGGGTTGCGGACCATTCGGCGGTCCCGGCGGCACCGGTTCGCGATACGGGTAGCAGCCGGGTCCGGGAAGCGGTATTCCGGGCGGACCGCAGGCATGGTCGTCCGGATTGCCGGTGATGGCGTCGGGGATGGTGAGCCGGGGATCCCCGCCCTGGCCGGTGCGCGGGAACGGAACCGGCAGCGCCGGGGTCGCCGGCTGGCCCACCTGCGGATCGACCAGCTCGGACGGTAACAGGGTGTTGGGATCGAGACCCAGGTCGGAGAACGCGGCGTCGACGAACGGCTGGATGAACTGGCCGGGCAGCAGGTTGGCCAGGTAGGCGTTGAAGAACGGTCCGGAACCCACCGACTCGCCCAGCGACATCGCGAACTGGTTGAGCCGGTGCAGGGCGATCTTGATGCGGTCCTTGCGGTTGGCCAGGATTCCCAGCAGACCGTTGAGCTTCTGCAGGGCCGGCCCGAAGGTCTCCCGGTTCTCGCCGACGAATGCGGTGAGCTGTTGGGAGAGCATGGAGATGTTCCCGGATACCTGGTCCAGGGCGTTGCTCTGCTCGCGCAGCGCCCCGAGCAGTGCGTTGCTGCTGTTCACCAGGCTGACGATCTGATCGGTCCGGGCGGCCAGCACCTTGGTCGACTTCTGCGCGTTGGCCAGCAGATTGCGCAACTCTTCATCGCGGCGGTTCAGCGTCTCAGAGAAACGCGACAACCCCTGCACCGCGACCTGGACCTGCGGCGCGGTCTTGGAGAAGGTCTGCGCCAGCGTGGCCAGAGACTGCGACAGCTGTTCGGTGTCGGTGCCCTTGATGGTGGTGGCCAGATCGTTGACCGCGTCGGTCAGCACGTAGGGAGAGGTGGTGCGCTCCAAGGGGATTGGGCCGCGCAGCGTCCCGTCCCCGCGGGGCAGGACCTGCATGATCTTGGCGCCCAGCACGCTCTTGGTCTTGATCTCCGCCTCGGTGCGGTCGCCCAGCCGAATACTCTTCTTGATCTTGAACTTCACCAGAACCTTGGGGCCGTCCAGCGACACACTGGTGACCTCGCCGATCTTGAAACCGGAGACCTGTACCGCGGCCTTGGGCGCCAGGCCACCGACCTGTTCGAAGTACGCCGAGTACTCCTTGGTGGCGTTGATGAACGGCAACTGCCGCCACGTCAGCGCGATCAGCACGGCCACCGCGGTCAGACCGACGCCGATAGCGCCGACGACCACCGGGTTGCGCTCCGAGAAGAACTTCATTTCGGCGTGCACCGTCCCGTCGCTTGACTCGCCACCTTGATATAGACCGGCTCTCCGCCCTTGCCGTTGACCTTCAGAAGCAGATCGCACAGGTAGAAGCTGAAGTAGTCGCCGTAGAGGCCCTGGCGGCCGAGCAACCGGTACTTCTCGGGCATCTGGTTGATGATGTTGTCGAGGTAGGCGTAGTCCGCGACGGCCAGGGTGCCCACCCGGTCGCCCTGGGTGAGGGTGTCCTTCAGCGGCGCCTTGGCCTGGCTGAGCAGGTCAGCGATGGTACCGGTTGCGGCGTTGGTGTACGCCAGGCCGGTGCTGATCTCACCGCGCCGGTCAGCCAGCGTCTTGACCAGTTGGGACAGCCCTGTCACGGCCTTGTCGAGCTGCTCGGACTGATCTCCCGCGGAGGCGAGCACGGTGTTGAGGTTGGTGATCACCTGACCGATCAGTTCGTCCCGGTCGGCCAGGGTGTTGGTCACCGAGGCGGTCTGGGTCAGGATCGACGCGATGGCGTCGCCCTCGCCCTGGAACGCGCCGATGAGCTGCCCGGTGAGTTGGTTGATCTGCTGCGGATCGAGGGCCCGGAACAGCGGACGAAGTCCTCCGGTCAGCGAGTCGAGGTCCAACGACGGCGCGGTGTTCGACAACGGAATCGTGCTACCCGGCCGCAGCACCTTCGTCCCGCCGGCTCCCTCCTCCAGTGCCAGGTAGCGACGGCCGGCGATGTCCTCCCAGCGGATGACCGCCCGGCTGCCCTCGGTCAGCACCACGTTCTTGTCCGCCGTGAACTCGACGTCGATCACCTCGTCGGGGTGGATGGTGATCTTCTTGACCTTGCCGACCTCGACGCCGGCCACCCGGACGAAGTTGCCGTTCTCCAGGTTGCTGACGTTGGTGAACTGGGCTGTGTAGCTGTTCTGGGTGTCGAACCGCAGGTTCGCGAACACCAGCAGCAGGGCGAAGATGCACAGCAGGCCGAAGATCGCGAAGAGCACGGAGCGCCACAGCGCGCTCATCACGTTCCCTGTCACGTCAGTTCCTTGCTCTCGGCGGCATCACGGGATCGGAGCCGGTGCGATCGTGGCCGGGGGCGGCAGCGTGACGGGCGGCGGCGGAGCCGAGAACACCGGCGGAACCTGATCCGGCGGAATCTTGCCCGGGGCCACCGGGGTGCCCGGGACTGGCAGCGGCGGCGGGGTCCCGGCGTCCGGGATGCCCGGCCACAGCGACACACCGCCCGGGCCGTACAGCGACGCGCCGTACGGCGGAAGGCCCGGTCCGTTGACCGGACCTGGTGCGGGACCGGGCAGGCACTGCCGGATGCTCGGGGGCTGCGGGATTCCTCGGGTCACCGGCAGGTAGTCGCGCCAGCAGTTGGTGCCGAGGCCCGGATTCGGCCGGTAGTCGATACCCCGGCCCCATCCGGTGTTGGTGACCAGAGCGCGGACCGGATACATCTTCGACGGGTCCGGGAGCGAACCGCAGCCCGGCTTGCCTCCGGGCCCACCCTTGGCGGCGATGATCGGCAGGTTGTCCGGGTACCGGTAGGGCTCGTCGCCGAGCAGGATGCCGGCGTCGGCGACCTGGGAGTAGCCGTTGCCGCCGATGTCGTGGTAGCCGCCATGGTCCAGCCACCACTTGACGCCCACGAGTGTGCAGGTGACCGCCGGACTGTGCTCCAAGAGCAATGCTGTCGTGGGCTCGAGGGTGTTCACCGCGTCAGCGAGGTTCTGCTGATTCGGCGCCAACAGGTTGATCCCGGCCTGGGAGAGGCCGACGGTGTTGAGTAGCAGCGTATCCAGCGCCGCGGCACGGCTCGTGATGGTCGCGCCGGCGGTTGCGCCCGCATCGAGAACGGTGACCAGGTTGTCGGCGGCGCCGGCGTAGACGTCGCTGAACCCCTTGAGCGCCTGCCAATCCCGGCGCACCACGTCGCTGCGCGGATTGAGCGCAAGCAGCACCTCGTTCGCGTCGGTGATCGCCTGACCGATGCGCTCGCCCTTCCCGCGGACTCCCTGAGACAGCGCGGTCAAAACCGCGTTGAGCTTCATCGGATCGATCTGGTCCACGAGGCCGCGCAGGCTCTCCAGCACGGTGTTGATCTCGGTCGTGACGTTCTTCGACTTCAGGACCGCGCCCGCCGAGATGCGCTGCTTCGTCGGGTTCTTCGGGTAGATGAGGTCCACGTACTTCGCGCCGAACACCGTGGTGGACCGAATCTGGGCGCCCACGTTGGCCGGGATGTACTTGGCCTGGTCGGCGTCGATCTCGAGTTTGATGCTGGTCGGATTCAGGCTGCGGTTCAGCCCGACCACCGTGCCCACCTGGACGCCGTTGAGCATGACCTTGCTGTCCGTCTGCATGCTCAGGCCGGTGCGGTCGGAGGTGAGGGTGACCGGGATGCGGGACTTGAAGACCCCCGCATAGGTCACCGCGGACAGCACGGTGAACGCGACGATGAGCAGCACGAGGATCAGCGCCCACCACGCCGGGCGGAGCCTGTGTTCACCGGGCCTTGCGTCCATCGTCATGACGCCAGGTGGAAACTGCCGGATTTTCCGTAGATGGCGATCGACGTCAGCACGACGACGAACACCACCGAGATAAGGGAAGCCCGCACCGCACGGCCGACCGCCTCACCGACGCCCGCCGGCCCACCGGAGGCGTTGTAGCCGTAGTAGGTGTGGATGAGCATGACGACCACCGCGATGACCAGTACCTGCGCGAAGGACCGCAGCAGGTCGCCGGGTATGAGGAAGGTGGCGAAGTAGTGGTCGTAGACGCCCGCGGACTGGCCGTAGAGCAGGGTGGTGCCGAACCGCGCGGCCAGGAACGCCATCAGGACCGCGATGCAGTACAACGGGCCGACCACCAGCAGACCGGCGATGACGCGGGTCGAGGCCAGATAGGCGATGGAGCGGATGCCCATCACCTCGAGCGCGTC
>JAGQTW010000053.1 GCA_020438785.1 Mycobacterium sp.
CGGTGTCCGACACCGCGGAGTTCGGCGGCTACCTGTCCGGCCCGCGCGTCATCGACGCCGACACCAAGAAGCGGATGGAGCAGATCCTCGCCGAGATCCAGGACGGCACCTTCGTCAAGCGGCTGGTGGCCAACGTCGAGGGCGGAAACAAGGAACTCGAGGCGCTGCGCAAGAAGAACGCTGAGCATCCCATCGAGGTCACCGGCAAGAAGCTGCGCGACCTGATGAGCTGGGTGGACCGGCCCATCACCGAGACCGCCTAGGGCTCCGAGCCCCGGGCCCTTACGGCCGCAGGGACGGCACCGGCAGGCCGAACTCCCGCTTGAGCATCGAGCGGGCGGCGAAGTAGCCCGACATGCCGTGCACTCCGCCGCCGGGCGGGGTCGCCGACGAACACAGGTACGCCTTGGGGATCGGCGTGGACCACGGGTTGACCCGGGGTGTCGGGCCGAGCAGCGCGCGCACCACCGAGTTGCCGCCGACCCCGATGTCGCCGCCGATGTAGTTGGCGTCGTGCCCGCTCAGGCGGGCGGCCGGGATGCTGCGCGCCGCCAGCACGATGTCGGAGAAGCCAGGGGCGAAACGCTCCATGATGCCGGTGATGGTCGCCGCCTGGTCGACCGTGGAGCCGGCCGGGACGTGCGCGTAGGTCCAGAACGGCCGGCGGCCCTGCGCGTCGATGCGGCTCGGGTCGACGGTGTAGGGCGTCGCGGCCAGCACCATCGGCCATTCCGCGTGCCGGCCCGCGGCGATCTCGCGTTCGGCGTGCGCCATCTGTGCGCGGGTGCCGCCGAGGTGATATGTCGCCGCGGTGGCCTGCCGCCTGTCGGTCCACGGGATCTCGTCGGAGAGCACGAAGTCGACCTTCGCCACGCCGGGTCCGAAGGTGTAGCGCCGCAATAGTTTTGCGTACGCGCTGGGCAGCCGGTCGCCGTAGATGTCGAGCAGGGCGGTGGGTGCGGTGTCGTAGAGGACCACGCCCGACGGTGGTGCGTCCACCTCGGACTCGGTGTGCAGGACACCGCCGTGCGCCCTGAGGTCGTCGATCAGCGCGTCGGCGATCGCCTGACTGCCGCCCACCGGCACCGGCCAGCCCACGGTGTGCGCGAGCGTCGCCAACATCAAGCCGGCGCCGGCCGCCACGAAGGACGGCATCCGCGAAATGGTGTGCGCCGCAACACCGGTGAACAGCGCGCGGGCGTCCTCACCGCGCAACGAACCCCAGGCCGGGGTGCCCTGGCGCAGCATCCGCAGGCCGAGTTGGACGGCGGCCGGGATGTCGGTGGGTAGCGATCGCTTGTCGCCGAGGAGCAGGCCGACCACGTCGTCGGCGTTGTACACCAACGGTGCGAGCAGGTTGCGCCAGGAGTCGCCGTGTTCCAGCCCGGCGCAGGTGCGTTCGAGATCCCGGTAGGCGATCGCCGCGGGCCGCCCCGGCAGCGGATTGGCGTAGGAGATCTCCGGTACCGCCAGCCCGACCCCGCGGGCCGCCAGGTCGAACTCGGTGAAGAACGGCGACGCCAGCGCCAACGGGTGGATGGCCGAGCAGATGTCGTGGCGTACCCCGCCGAACTCCGGGTCGGCCGCGGTCCGGGAACCCCCGCCCAGGGTGGGCTGGGCCTCCAGAACCTGCACGGCAAGCCCGGCGCGTGCGCATGTGACGGCAGCCGAGAGCCCGTTGGGCCCGCTGCCGACGACGGTGACGTCCATCCCTCAATTCAAGCCCATTACGCTGTCCGCGTGAGCCTGCCCGTTGTGTTGATCGCCGACAAACTCGCCGAGTCGACCGTCGCCGCCCTCGGCGATCAGGTCGAGGTGCGCTGGGTGGACGGCCCCGACCGTCCGAAACTGCTGGCCGCGGTGGCCGACGCCGACGCGCTGCTGGTTCGTTCGGCCACCACGGTGGACGCCGAGGTGATCGCCGCCGCGCCGAAGCTGAAGATCGTCGCCCGGGCCGGCGTCGGGCTGGACAACGTCGACGTCGACGCCGCCACCGCGGCCGGCGTGCTGGTGGTCAACGCGCCCACGTCGAATATCCACAGCGCCGCCGAGCACGCGCTGGCGCTGATGCTGTCGGCTGCCCGGCAGATCCCCGCCGCCGACGCGACGCTGAAGGAACACACCTGGAAGCGCTCGTCGTTCAACGGCACCGAGATCTTCGGCAAGACCGTCGGCGTGGTGGGGCTGGGCCGCATCGGCCAGCTGGTCGCCCAGCGACTGGCCGCGTTCGGCACCCACGTCGTCGCCTACGACCCCTACGTCCCGGCGGCGCGGGCCGCCCAGCTCGGCATCGAACTGCTGGCCCTCGACGACCTGCTGGCACGGGCCGACTTCATCTCCGTACACCTGCCGAAAACCCCGGAAACCGCCGGGCTGATCGGCAAGGAGGCGCTGGCCAGGACCAAGCCGGGGGTCATCATCGTCAACGCCGCCCGCGGCGGACTGATCGACGAGAGCGCACTGGCCGACGCGATCCGCAGCGGGCAGGTGCGCGCCGCCGGCCTCGACGTCTTCTCCACCGAGCCGTGCACCGACAGCCCGCTGTTCGAGTTGGCGCAGGTCGTCGTCACCCCGCACCTGGGCGCCTCGACCACCGAGGCCCAGGACCGGGCGGGCACCGACGTCGCGGCCAGCGTGCGGCTGGCGCTGGCCGGGGAGTTCGTACCGGACGCCGTCAACGTCGGCGCCGGTGTGGTCAGCGAGGAAGTGGCGCCGTGGCTGGAGCTGGTGCGCAAACTCGGCCTGCTGGTAGGGGCGCTGGCCACCGAGCCGCCGAGCTCGCTGTCGGTGCGGGTCTGCGGTGAATTGGCATCCGAAGATGTTGAGGTGCTTCGCCTTTCGGCGCTGCGCGGTTTGTTCTCGACGGTCACTGACCAGCAGGTGACGTTCGTCAACGCGCCGGGCCTGGCCGCCGAGCGCGGCCTGCAGACCGAGCTCATAACGCTTACCGAGAGCCCCAACCACCGCAGCCTGGTCGACGTGCGGGTGGTCGCGCCCGACGGCTCGGCCGTCAACGTGGCCGGCACGCTGTCCGGCCCGCAGGAGGTCGAGAAGGTGGTGCAGATCAACGGCCGCAGCTTCGACCTGCGCGCCGAGGGGGTGAACCTGATCCTGCACTACTCCGACCAGCCCGGGGCGCTCGGCAAGATCGGCACGCTGCTCGGCGGGGCCGACGTCAACATCCTGGCCGCGCAGATGAGCCAGGACACCAGCGGCAAGGGCGCGACGGTGATGCTGCGGCTGGATCGCGACGTGCCCGCCGACGTGCGCGCGGCGATCGGCGCCGCGGTCGGCGCGACGACCCTGGAAGTCGTGGACCTGTCATGAACCGCGCCGGCGAGGATGCGCAGCGACGCGATGAGGAGGAGCGGCGCCGATGAAACTTGCTGTGATCGCGGGCGACGGTATCGGCCCAGAGGTGATCGCCGAGGCGCTGCAGGTCCTCGACGTGGTGCTGCCCGGGGTGCAGCGGACCGAATACGACCTCGGTGCCCGCCGCTACCACGCCACCGGTGAACTGCTCACCGCGGAGACCATCGAGGAACTGCGCGGCTACGACGCGATCCTGCTGGGCGCGATCGGCGACCCGTCGGTGCCCAGCGGCGTGCTGGAGCGCGGGCTGCTGCTCAAACTGCGCTTCGCCCTGGACCACCACGTCAACCTGCGGCCGGGGCGGCTTTACCCGGGTGTCGCCAGCCCGCTGTCCGGGGTGACGAGTATCGACTTCCTGGTGGTGCGCGAGGGCACCGAGGGCCCTTACACCGGTAACGGCGGCGCCCTGCGGGTCGGCACGCCGCAGGAGGTGGCCACCGAGGTCAGCGTCAACACCGCCTTCGGTGTCGAGCGGGTGGTGCGGGACGCGTTCGCCCGGGCGCAGGCCCGGCGCAAGCACCTGACCCTGGTGCACAAGACCAACGTGCTGAGCTTCGCGGGGAGCCTTTGGGCGCGGGTAGTCGATGAAGTGGGGCGGGAGTTTCCTCAGGTCGAGGTCGCCTACCAGCACATCGACGCCGCCACCATCCACATGGTCACCGACCCGGGACGGTTCGACGTCATCGTCACCGACAANNACCTGTTCGGCGACATCATCACCGATCTCGCCGCCGCGGTGTGCGGTGGCATCGGGTTGGCCGCCAGCGGCAACATCGACGCCACCCGGACCAATCCGGCGATGTTCGAACCGGTGCACGGCAGCGCTCCGGACATCGCTGGGCGGGGCATCGCCGACCCGACCGCGGCGGTGATGTCGGTGGCCCTGCTGCTGCGCCACCTCGGGCAGGACGCCGCGGCCGACCGGGTCGACAAGGCGGTCGGCGAGCACCTGGCCACCCGCGGGGACGCGACCATGTCCACCCGCGAGGTCGGCGACCGCATCCGCGCCCTGCTCTAACCCGGACGGTCCGGCGGGTCGGGCGGCACCAGCGGCAGCGCCGCCACCGGGAACAGTGCGCACACCGCGAAGGCCACCGGGAAGCCCAGCCCGCCGATCAGCGCACCGAACAGCGGCGGGGCCAGGCCGGCGGTCAGCAACTGGCTGGTGTTCTGCGCGCCCAGCGCCCGCCCGCTCCAGAACGGACCGGCGAGCTCCGCGATCGCGGTGAACGCCAGCCCGTTGTCGCTGACCGTGATCACCGAGGCGGCGATCATCACCGGAATGCTCAGCGCCGAGTCCGACCAGTCGGCCACCGCCAGCGCGAGCATCGAGGCGGCCGCGCCGACCGCGATGATCCGGATGGGCCGCAGCCGCGACCCCATCCAGTCCGACCAGCGTCCGGCCGCGACCCGGCCCAGCGCGCCGAGCACCTGGGCGACGGTCACCAACCCGCCGGCCGATGCCGCCGACCAGCCGCGGTCGGTGATGAGCCACACCAGGGTGAACGTCCACACCACGCACTGCGGCACCACCAGCAGCACCGACACCGCGTGAATCCGCCAGAGCGCCCCGGATCCGCGATAAGGGTTGGCCAGGTCGTCGGCGGGCGCCTCGGCGCGCGGCGGGCGCGGCGGGTCGAGCACGCCGACGGCGCACACCAGCGCCGCGACACCGCACACGGCCGCCGGGAACAGCAGGGCGAACCCGACGCCGTGGCTCTGTGCCAGCCGGGGAATCACCAGCGCGCCGAGCCCGACTCCGAGCGGCTGAGCGGTCTGCCGGATGCCCATCACCAGCCCGCGCCGCTCCGGTGGGAACCAGCCGACCACCAACCGCCCGCTCGCCGAGTTGCTGCTTGCCGCCGCCATCCCGCCGAGCAGCAGGAAGACGCTCATCACCACCAGCGAGTGCGATGCCGCCGCGGCCAGGGCCGCCGCGGTCGTCAGCGCCGAGCCCAGCGTCAGCACCAGCCGCTCGCCGACCCGGTCCACCAGATAACCCCAGGCGATCAGGGTCAGCACCATGCCGAAGCTCGGCATCGCCGACACCAGCCCGGCCTTCGCCAGGTCCAGTCCCATCCTGGTGTGCAGGGTCGGGATCAGGAAGGCCACCCCGTTGATGAAGACATTCGCCGACAGTGTGGCGAACAGCGCGATGACCAGCATCGTCCACCGCCGCACGGTGCTGATCGTGTCGACGGCCACCCGTCCATGATCGCAGCCGCGCGGCGCGCGGCGGGCATTGAGCGGGCATTGAGCGGGTCCGCCGGCCGTTCAGTCAGAACTCGCGTACAAGAAGTGCGAGTGGAGGTGTGCGTGAATTCTGACTAAACGCCGCACCGGGGCCTTCCGGATCGGCGAACCACCCGCCACTAGGCTCTACCGAATGCGTCTCGGTCGAATCGCCAGCCCTGATGGGGTCGCCTTCGTCAGCATCGAGGGGGCGGGCGCCGAGGCGACCGCCCGGGAGATCGCCGAGCACCCTTTCGGTACGCCGACGTTCACCGGCCGGTCCTGGCCGCTGGCCGATGTGCGGTTGCTGGCCCCCATCCTGGCCAGCAAGGTCGTCTGCATGGGCAAGAACTACCTGGCGCACATCGAGGAGATGGGCGGTGAGGCACCGGAGGATCCGGTGATCTTCCTCAAGCCCAACACCGCGATCATCGGGCCCGATGTGCCGATTCAGTTGCCCGCCAACGCTTCACCGGTGCACCACGAGGGGGAGTTGGCCATTGTGATCGGCCGGCCATGCAAGGACGTCCCGGCCGCGCGGGCCGCCGAGAACATCCTCGGCTACACGATCGCCAACGACGTGTCGGCGCGCGATCAGCAGAAGGCCGACGGCCAGTGGATTAGAGCCAAGGGCCACGACACCTTCTGCCCGGTCGGCCCGTGGATAGTCGCCGATCTCGACCCGGCCGACCTGGAGATCCGCACCGAGGTCAACGGGGAGGTGCGTCAGCTCAGCCGGACTTCGCTGATGATCCACGACGTCGGGGCGATCATCGAGTGGATCTCGGCCGTGATGACCCTGCTGCCGGGCGATCTCATCCTCACCGGCACACCCGAGGGCGTCGGTCCGCTCGAGCACGGTGACACCGTCAGCATCTCGATCGAGGGCATCGGAACGTTGACGAACCCCGTCATCAGGAAGGGCAACTGATGAGTGTGCCGGTGCGCGTTCGATTCTGTCCGTCCCCGACCGGTACCCCGCACGTCGGCCTGGTCCGGACCGCGCTGTTCAACTGGGCCTACGCGCGGCACACCGGGGGGACTTTCGTGTTCCGTATCGAGGACACCGACGCCCAGCGGGACTCCGAGGAGAGCTACGCCGCGATTCTGGACGCCCTGCGCTGGCTCGGCCTGAACTGGGACGAGGGCCCCGAAGTCGGTGGGCCGCACGGGCCGTACCGCCAGTCGCAGCGCACCGAGATCTACCGCGGGGTGGTCGAGAAGCTCCGCGAATCCGGCGAGGCCTACCCGGCGTACTCCACGCCGGAGGAGGTCGAGGCCCGCCACATCGCTGCCGGGCGCAACCCCAAGCTGGGTTACGACAACTACGACCGCGACCTGACCGACGAGCAGCGTGCCGCGTTCGAAGCCGAGGGCCGCAAACCGGTGCTGCGGCTGCGGATGCCGGACGCCGACCTCAGCTGGCACGACCTGGTCCGCGGCACAACGACATTCGGCCCGGGCACGGTGCCGGACTTCGCGCTGACGAGGGCCACCGGAGAGCCGCTGTACACCTTGGTCAATCCGGTCGACGACGCGCTGATGAAGATCACTCACGTGCTGCGCGGCGAGGACCTGCTGCCCTCAACACCGCGCCAGATCGCGCTGTACCAGGCGCTGATGCGCATCGGTGTAGCGGACCGGGTGCCGGAATTCGCCCATCTGCCAACGGTTCTGGGGGAGGGCACCAAGAAGCTGTCCAAGCGTGACCCGCAGTCGAACCTATTTCTGCACCGCGACCGCGGGTTCCTGCCCGAAGGCCTGCTGAACTATCTGGCGCTGCTGGGCTGGGGGATCGCCGATGATCGCGACGTGTTCACCCTCGAGGAGATGGTGGCCGCATTCGACGTCGTCGACGTCAACTCCAACCCGGCCCGGTTCGACCAGAAGAAGGCTGACGCCATCAACGCCGAGCACATCCGCCGCCTCGAGCCGGCGGAGTTCACCGGGCGGCTGCGGGAGTACTTCCACGACCACGGCCACGACACCGGGCTCGACGAGGCGGGCTTCGCCGCCGCCGCCGAACTGGTGCAGACCCGCATCGTGGTGCTCTCCGACGCGTGGGAGCTGCTGAAGTTCTTCAACGACGATGCCTACGAACTGGACCCCAGGGCCGCCGCGAAGGAACTCGGCGACGACGCCGCGCCGGTGCTCGACGCCGCGATCGGCGCGCTCGACGGCGTCCCGGAGTGGTCGGCCGGCGCGATCGAGGAGGCGCTGAAGGCCGCGCTGCTGGACGGCCTGCAACTCAAGCCCCGCAAGGCGTTCGGGCCGATCCGGGTGGCCGTGACCGGCTCCACCGTGAGCCCGCCGCTGTTCGAGTCGTTGGAGCTGCTCGGCCGCGAACGCAGCCTGCGGCGGCTGCGCGCGGCGCGGGAGCGCGCCGGGGTGGCCGAATAACGGCGCCCAGATCTTTGATAGTGTGCTCGTCGGCCCGCAACAGCCGCCGGTTTGGCCCGCTCCCTCGGATACATTGGGGCGCGTCCCCCTGACCAGCGGTTATAGGCAGCCAATGGGGTATGGTGTAATTGGCAACACAGCTGATTCTGGTTCAGCCATTCTAGGTTCGAGTCCTGGTACCCCAGCCAATCGTTCGCACGTCGCTCAATTTCGTCGGCACGTCGCTCTGAGATATGCTGGCTGACCGGTGCGCCCTGCGGCGCCCGTGGATTGGTCTTGGCCCCGTCGTCTAGCGGCCTAGGACGCCGCCCTCTCACGGCGGTAGCGTGGGTTCGAATCCCATCGGGGCTACCAATCGACTCTCATCGGCAATGGTTCGGCTTTCCGCGGCGATCAGCACATAATCCTTGGACGAGGTGCAGCAGTCCTGCATCGAAAGGATTATCCGATGGCAGCGCACGACCGCGTTCGATGAGCGGGCCGCACCGCTTCGCGGTCCTGGCCGCCGCCACCCTGCTGGTGCTGGCCACACTGTCGGGACCGACGATGTGGCGGGCCCCGGATGACGCCGCCATCACCGGGCCGTACGCCTCGCTGCTGGCTGCGTCGACCGACCTGGGCCCGTCGCGGGCGGCCGATGCTCAACTCACGGTCACGCTGTCCGGGGCGGCTCCGCCCGGCACGCTGATCGGGTGGGCCGATGCGCACGGCCTGGCGGTGCGCTGGCGGACCGGCGACGACTGGGCGATCGTCACCGGGCCGGCCGGGCGACTTGCGGCGGCGTTCGCGGTGCCGGTGCACGACTATCGCGGTCGGCGCGGCCAGGTGTTCTATGCGTCGACGCACCAACCCCCGCTGCCGTTCGCGTTGCGCGGCGAGGTCACCGCCGTCGGCCGGATCCTGAG
>JAGQTW010000440.1 GCA_020438785.1 Mycobacterium sp.
AGCCCCAGCCCGGCTTGATCACCAGCGTGGCCGAGTCCTCGGTCTCCCGGCGCACCTCGATCACCCGGCCGCGCAGTTCGCGGGCCGACCACAGCGGGTTGGCCAGCTTGAGGTAGTCGTCGGGCAGCAGCGGCGCGGTGACCCGGGTGGCGATCGACCGCAACGCGTCGACAGCGGGCCGGCGCCCGGCGCCGGCGACGCGCGGGCGCACGGTGTCGACCACGTTCGCGTTGACCTTGACCTGATTCTTCGCCATCAACCTACGGTACCGTAACTTACGGTCCCGTAGCCAGGCGCTCACAGCAGTTCGAGCAGAAATGGCAGCTCCTGGGTGGCGTACCAGGCCAGGCTGTGGTCCTGGGCGTCGCCGACGGTGAACTCCGCGTCCTCGTCCCCGAGATCGGCCTCGTCGACGACGTCGACGGCGGCCCGCACCGCCGGCTCGGCGTCGGCGTTGTCGACGTAGGCGGCCACGACCTGATCGAGGGCAACCCGGCCGTCGACCCGGACCACGGCGTCGTCCAGGTCCGGCCGCGGGTTCACCAGGGCGTCGGGGGCGTCGGCCACCACCACGGCCCGCCGCAGCGGCAGTTCTCCACCGGATTCCTCTCCCGATTGGGAGGCCAGCAGTCGCAGCGAGGCCAGCGCCGCCTCGCCGAGGGCCACCTCGGCCAGTTCCTCGTCGTCCCCTTCGGCGTAGGACTCCCGCAGGGTCGGTGTCACGGCGAACGCCGTACCGCTCAGCGGCTGCAGCGATCCGTCGGCCACCAGCCGCTGCAACATGGCCAGCGTGGCCGGGATGTACACCCGCATCAGCCGAGACTAGCGCCGTTCTCCTTATCGCCGATCAACGTCGCGACGTGATCGGGGACATAGGTCATCAATTCGCGCGGCGGGCGGTGGTAGTTGCCCAGAATCGGCCGCTTGGGCAACTCGACCTCGGGCGGATCCACTTCCTCGTAGTCGATGCTGCCCAGCAGGTGCGAGATCATGTTGAGCCGCGCGTGCTTCTTGATATCGGACTCCACCACGAACCACGGACTGGCCGGAGTGTCGGTATGCACCATCATCTGGTCCTTGGCCCGCGAATACTCCTCCCAGCGGTAGACCGACTCCAGGTCCATCGGGGAGAGCTTCCAGCGCCGCAGCGGGTCCTTGCGGCGGGATTTGAACCGGTTGAGCTGCTCCTCGTCGGACACCGAGAACCAGTACTTGCGCAGGATGATGCCGTCGTCGATCAACATCTGCTCGAAGATCGGGGTCTGGCGCAGGAACAACGTGTGCTCCTGCGCCGTGCAGAATCCCATCACCATCTCCACCCCGGCCCGGTTGTACCAGGACCGGTCGAACAGCACGATCTCGCCGCGGGCCGGCAGGTGTTCGATGTAGCGCTGGTAATACCACTGCCCGCGTTCACGTTCGGTGGGCGCCGGGAGCGCGGCGATCCGGGCGATGCGGGGGCTGAGGTATTCGGTGATGCGTTTGATGGTGCCGCCCTTGCCTGCCGCATCCCGCCCCTCGAAGATCACCACGATCCGCGCACCGGTCGCCCTGGTCCACTCCTGCAGCTTCACCAATTCGGTTTGCAGGCGGAACAATTCGGCTTCGTAGACGGCCTTGTCGATCTTCTTGCCCGGCTTCTTGGGATCCGGGTCACCATCGGCATCGTGCTTGCTCACCGGCGAATAGTACTTCGGCGGCCCGATTTACTGCGCCGCCTCGAGAAGTTCCTCGAGTGATTCGGCCAACAGTGCGGGCAGCACGTCGACGTCGCTCATCGCGTCGCGGTCGGCGTTGATGCCGAAGTAGAGCTTGCCGCAGTAGGAGGTCACCCCGATCGCCAGCACCTGGTTGTGTAGCAGTGGGGGCACCGCGTAGGTCTCCAGCAGCTTGGCGCCGGCCAGGTACATCTGCGACTGCGGCCCCGGCACGTTGGTGATCAGCAGGTTGAACTGGCGCGCCGAGAACTGGGTGGCCACCCGGGTGCCCATGGCGTGCAGCGTCGGCGGCGGGAAACCGGACAGGGTCACGATGGTGCGGGCATCCACCAGGCTCGCCGCCGCGGAGTGCGACTCGGTGGCGTGCGCGATCTGCGAGAGCCGCACCACCGGATTGCCCTCGCCGACCGGCAGGTCCACCAGGAACGGCGCCACCTCGCTGATGGCCTGGCCCGGGCCGGTGGCTTCCAGGTCGGCCTCCGGATACACCGAGGTCGGCGCCATCGCGCGCACGGTGGAGGTGGTGGTCACCGGCTCGCCGCGGGAGAGCAGCCAGTTGCGCAGCGCACCGGCGATCACCGCCAGCACCACGTCGTTGACGTCGCAGTCGTAGCGGGAGCGCACCAGCCGGTAGTCCGACAGCTCACCGCTGGCCACGGTGAACCGCCGGTTGCGCGACACCTTGGTGTTCAGCGGGCTGCTCGGCGCCGTGCCGCGCGCCGCCGTGCGGGCCACGTCGGTCATCCGGCGCGCGATCTCGGCCAGCTCGGCGCTGTTGGTCACCGCGGAGCGCACTGCCTGCAACTGCAGCCCCGGCCGGGCCAGCCACTCCCCCACCGCACCGAGAAAAAGGTCACGGTCGCTGGGTTCGCGGCCCGGAATCCAGATGTCCTCCCCGAACGGCGGCGGCCGCTGGGAGCGATCGGCGACGACGTGGCCGATCTCCAGCGCGGTCATGCCGTTGACCAGGGCCTGATGGGTCTTGGTGTAGAGCGCCAGCCGGTTCTTGGCCAGGCCCTCGATCAGGTACATCTCCCACAGCGGCCGGGAGCGGTCCAGCGGCCGCGACCCCAGCCGCGCGATCAGTTCGTGCAGCTGGGTGTCGCTGCCCGGCGATGGCAGCGCGGATCGGCGCACGTGATAGGTGATGTCGA
>JAGQTW010000441.1 GCA_020438785.1 Mycobacterium sp.
ACCACAGCCCGCAGGAGTACATCGACAAGTACAAGGGCGTGTTCGACGATGGTTACGAGGCCTACCGCGAGTGGGTGCTGGCCCGGATGATCGAGCGCGGCGTGGTGCCGGAGGGCACCGAGCTGACCCCGCTGAACCCGATGCCCGACGACGTCGCCAACGAGGCCGACTACGTGCGGCCGTGGGCCGAGCTCAACGACGACGAGAAGCGGCTGTTCTGCCGAATGGCCGAGGTCTTCGCCGGGTTCTCGGAGTACACCGACGTCCAGGTGGGCCGCATCGTCGACTTCCTGGAGCGCACCGGTCAGCTCGACAACACGATCATCTTCTACTGCGCGGACAACGGCGCCTCGGGTGAGGGCACCCCGAACGGATCGGTGAACGAAAACAAGTTCTTCAACGGTTTCCCGGACAGCCTCGAGGAGAACCTGTCCTACTTCGACGAACTCGGCGGCCCGGAGACCTACAACCACTACCCGACCGGCTGGGCGGTGGCGTTCTCCACCCCGTTCCAGATGTTCAAGCGCTACTCGCAGTTCGCCGGCGGCACCTGTGACCCGCTGGTCATCCACTGGCCCAAGGGGATGAAGGCCCGCGGCGAGATGCGCCACCAGTACCACCACTCCACCGACATCGTGCCGACGATCCTGGAGGCCATCGGCCTGGAGATGCCCACGGTGTACCGCGGGGTCGAGCAGTACCCACTCAACGGGGTTTCGATGCGCTACAGCTTCGATGACGCCAACGCCCCGACCGCCAAGAAACGGCAGTACTTCTCGATGCTCGGCACCCGCGGAATCTGGCAGGACGGCTGGAAAGCCGCCGCATTGCACGCGCCGATCAGCGGCAAGGGGCACTTCGACCAGGACCGCTGGGAGCTCTACCACGTCGATGAGGACCGCGCCGAGGCCCGCAACCTCGCCGACCAACATCCGGAGAAGCTGCAGGAATTGATCGCCGCCTGGTTCGAGGAGGCCGAGGCGAATTTCGTTCTGCCCCTTGATGACCGGCCCGCCGTCGAGCAGATCAACGACGAACGGCCGCAGGGCGAGCCGCCCCGGTCGCGCTACATCTACTACCCGGACACCTCGCCGGTGCCCGAGTCGACGGCGGTCAACATCCGCGGGCGCTCCTACAAGATCCTCGCCGACGTCGAGGTAACCCCGGAATCCGAGGGTGTGATCTTCGCGCACGGGTCGCGCTTCGGTGGGCACTCGCTGTTCATCAGGGACCGCAAGCTGCACTACGTCTACAACTTCCTCGGCATCAAACCCGAGCAGGTCTTCGTCTCCCCCGAGTTGCAGCCGGGGCAGCTGACGCTGGGCGTGGAATTCGTCCGAGAGGGCGCCGGTGAGCACATGGAGTCGCTGGGAACCGCGAAGCTCTACGTGGGCGAAGAGGTCGTGGCCGAGGGGCCGATGCGAGCCCAGATCGGGCCGTTCACGCTCTGCGGCGACGGCCTGTGCGTCGGCTACGACAGCGCCGACCCGGTGAGCCGGTCCTACCCGCCGAACTTCCCGTTCGAGGGTGGGAAAATCATCGGTGTCGCGGTCGACATCGGTGAGGACCAGTACCTCGACCTGGAGAAACTCGCGGCGGCGGCGTTCGCGCGCGACTGACCTGGGCGGAGCAGCAACGCTGGGGGGCGAAGGTGGATTCCGGTACGCGTGCGGTCGTTCTGCGGGCTGCTCTCGAGGAGATGCTGGACCGCGGTCTCGACGACCTCACGACGGATGCGATCGCCGCGCGGGCCGGCGTCGACCGCGCCGTCATCACCGGGCACTGGGGTGATCGCCGGGTGCTGTTCCTCGAGGCCGCGATCGAGTATGCGCGGGAGAACTTCGTGGTCCCCGACAACGGCAACCTGCGCGACGACCTCCTCGGCGTGGCGGCCGCGCTCGTCCGGGTCCCGCACCCGCGGTGGTTCGCCCGGGCGCTGGCGGTCGGCGGCGACGCCGACCTGTCGGAGATCCGGCTCGACTACTGGCGGGTGCGGGCGGACGACGTCGCGGTGGTGTTCCGGCGCGCCGCCGACCGCGGTGAGCTCCGCGCCGACGTCGATCCGGTGGACGCCATCCAGATGTTCGTCGGCGCGGTGCTGCAGGACCCGATCTTCACCGGCTCACCGGTGCGGCCGGAATACGTCGCCCAGTTGGTCGACGTCTTCGTCCGCGGGGTCGGCCGGGGCGCCGCGGGCTAACCCGCCGCCTCGCAGATTCGCCTGCCCTGCTTGACGACGTCGCGTTCGCTGACCTTCAGGCCGGGCAGGCCCGGGTCGTCGAGCGCGATCTCGGTCATCGGGTGCCAGCCCTCCTTGGCCGACCACTCGTCGGCGGTCTCGTCCACGGCGTAGGTGGTGCGGCTTCCGTCGGGGGTGAAGGTGATCGACCCGCCCTTCGACATGTGACACGTTAGGGTTCCGGCGGCCGGCGTGAACGGCCAGGCGCCGCCGAACGACTCCTTGCTCAGGTGCTCGGCCCGGACCGGCGGCGGGGCGCTGCTGCATGCCGCCGCACTGAGCGTGACGATGAGCAGAAACCGGGCGACGGGCACCTTGTGACGCTAGTTCAACCCTGCCGGTGACGTAGGCGTAAGTGATTGTCGCCGAACCGTTGCGGCGACACCACTGGGATCCCGGATGCATACGTTGTGCCCGGCTACGAGCGACTCGGCCCGGGTTCGGCGGGCGACCGGTGTGGCCACCCAGCGGATAGTCGCTCGGAGCCGGGCACGTGCAGTGCCACCCCGGAGACGTCCGCGGTTTCTCGGAGCGGATTGCGGGTAAAGCGAAGTGTTGCCGAGTTGAGAGTGAGGGATCGGATGCCATTTGCGTCCAGAACTGCGTCCAGAACCAGGATGACGATTGTCGGCGGCGCCGCGGTGCTCGCGCTGGCGGTCGGCTGCGGGAACAACAGCGGATCGACCGAGAGCAGCACATCGACAACGTCCACCGCGACGTCCACCACGTCATCGGAGG
>JAGQTW010000054.1 GCA_020438785.1 Mycobacterium sp.
CTCCAGCACCCGCGGCTGGTCCAGTTCGAAGACCACCGTCCCCGGCGCCCAGTCAAGCCGGTAGGCCCTCGAATCCAAACCCGCTGCGAGCAGAACGATCTGGCGTACGCCCGCGGCGGCGGCCCGACGGAAGTAGTCATCGAAGTATCGGGTACGCGCGCCCTGATAGGTGACGAAATGGGTGCCGAACTCGTCGGAGCGCAGCGGGTGATCCGGTGCAGGTCCGTCGAGCAGATCGGCCCACGGCCCACCCGCAGTCCGGCAGAAGACTTCCGCGTACGGATCGACGGCCAACGGGTCGGGTTTGGCGGCCTCCAGTGCACGAGCGGCGGCGACGAACAACGCCGTTGAGCCCACGCTGGTGGTGATGTCCCAACTGTCGTCGTCGCTGCGCACCCTCACACGTTAGACGAGCGAGCGTCCTGTCCGCATCCGCCAATTCACGTCATGCAGAAGCACATTGAACGGGAAGTTCCGGACGAAGGACGGCGCGAGATTGTTGCCCATCCGGACCGCGGTCATCAGCGCGTCGAATTCACGCTGCTTGGCTGAGTTCCAGTCCAGCTTCATCTCGTCGCGGAACCGCTGCGGCAGAAAGCCGGTGGTGATCAGCAGGGCGACACTTTCATTGATGTTCTGCAGCGGCCAGGGCAACTGCAGACCCCGCATGCGGGCGACTGCGATCGGGTACAGGAACTCCCGGATGGCGTCGTCGATGTGGATGTTCTCCAGTTGTTCTTCCCAGTATTTGTCGAAGGCGGGCCGGTCGGCGGGCCACATCTCCGGACGCATCTGCAGCATGGTTCCCAGGGCCATGCTCTCCCGGTAATGGCGGTCGGCGGTCTCATCGTCCATCTCGCCGATGAACATCCTGCGCACGTCCACCCCGCCCTTGTAAAGGCAAGCCGCGACCCACAACTGAAGCTCGGGGTCCAGGGCGTTGTACTTCACCGGGCTGTCCGCGGTGGAGGTGACCTGTTGATGCGCCCGGGTCACCGCCTTGCGGTAGGCCTTTTGTTGCTCAGGGTTGCCGCGGGTTGCGACGGCGAGATATGTGAACGTGGTCCGGGCCCGCTTGATCGGATGGCGGTCGATCCGGCCGCTTTCGACCCGACTCTCCATCACGCCGTAGCCGACGCCGGGACGACCGAGTTGCATGATCACGTTGGCCGGCCCGGCCAGCAGCGCGATCCCGGGGATGCCGTCCTCGAAGAGGGCCGGGCGGGTCAGTCGCTGGAGCAGACCGCGGTTAGCCACCGACCCTGCGGACTCGCTTACCGGCCGGTCCACCAGGCTGACGGCTGCCGTCGTGCCGACCATGAACGCCCCTTGTCGCATAATCTGAAAACGGTTGTTTCCCGATATTGTGTCAGGGCTTCCCCGATGTCAAGATGACGCGGTGACCCAGGCGCGGCCGTACGCCGGCGTGGACGCCGCGGACCGGTTGGCCCGCCGCCGCGCCCGCCTCCTCGAATCCGGCCTGCAGATGCTGGGCAGCAATATCGACCCGGCCGAACTCACCGTTCGGGGAATCTGCCAGCAATCCGGCCTGGCAACCCGCTACTTCTACGAGAGCTTCTCGGACAAGGACGTATTCATCGGCGCGGTGTTCGACTGGGTCATCACCCGCCTGGCCACCACCACCCAGGCCGCCGTCGCGGCCGCGCCGCCCGACGAGCAGACCCGGGCGGGGCTGACCAATATCGTCCGGACGATCGAGGCCGACCCGCGCATCGGCCGCCTGATCTTCGGCGCGCAGGTGTCCAACACCGCGGTCATCCGCAAACGGCAGGAGACCGAGACGCTGTTCGTGATGCTGGCGGGCCAGCACGTGGAAACCCTGACCCAGCGACCCGCCACCGAAGGCACCAGGGCCTTCGCCTACTTCGTGGTGGGCGGGGTGACCCAGACGATCAGCGCGTGGCTGGCCGGCGACGTGACGCTGACCTCAGATGAACTCGTCGACCAGCTGAGCGCGATCGTGGATGCGTTCGGGGAGTCGAGCCTGTTCCGCGGATGAACCGTGATTGCACAGTAAATGACCCGGCGATGGTGAAGGTACTGGCGCATTTCCTGCCGGGCGACACCGTGGCGGATATGGTTGCGCCGGAATCGGATTGGCTCGACATCCGCTGGTGTCACGAGGATGACGACGAGACCCTGCACCGCGAACTGCCCTGGGCTGACGCGGTGTGGCACGTGCTGCGGCCGCTGTCCGGGGCGTACCTACGGCGCGGCGGGAGGCTTCGACTGGTGCACAAACTCGGCACCGGAGTCAACACCATCGACGTCGAGACAGCCAGCGAACTGGGCATCGCGGTGGCGAACATGCCGGGCGCCAACGCCCCGTCGGCAGCCGAGGGCACGGTGCTGCTGATGCTGGCGGCAATGCGGAGGCTGCGCGAACTCGACGCGGCCACCCGGGCCGGCCGAGGGTGGCCGACCGACCCCAGCCTCGGGGAGACCGTACGCGATATCGGCGCGTGCACCGTGGGACTGGTGGGTTACGGCAACATCGCCCGGCGAGTGGAGCAGATCGTGGCGGCGATGGGCGCACGCGTGCTGCACACGAGTACCCACGATGACGGAACGCCCGACTGGCGTCCGCTGACCGACCTTCTCGCCCACAGCGACGTCGTCAGCCTGCACCTGCCGCTGACACCGAGGACCGACACCCTGATCGACAGGGCAGCCCTGGGATCGATGAAGCCGAATGCCCTGTTGATCAACACCTCTCGCGGGGGAGTCGTCGACGAGGCCGCGCTGATCGACGCCCTGCGGAATGGACCGCTTGCCGCCGCCGGACTGGACGTGTTCGCCACCGAGCCCGTCGACGCCGACAACCCGCTGCTGAGACTCGACAACGTCATCCTCACCCCGCACGTTGTGTGGTACACCCAAGACACCATGCGCCGTTACCTCGCCGAGGCGATCGCCAACTGCCGGCGGCTGCGGGATGGGAAGGATCTGGTGAACGTCGTCAATGGGAGACAGCATGTCCGGCTCGCGGGCGCCTGACCCATTGGAGTCAGGCACCTTACGTGCGGTGACCGTGCGACTCGTTCCGCTGTTGATGGCGCTCTACTTCGTCAACTACCTCGACCGCACCAA
>JAGQTW010000442.1 GCA_020438785.1 Mycobacterium sp.
CCATGTTGCCGGTCAGCGCGCCGAGCGCGTTGACGAACTCCATGTCGTGCAGCTGGTTCCACAGCACCTCGGCGCCGCGGCGGGCCAGGGTGTGCTCCTCGACGACGCTGCCCTGCAGCGCGACGACGTCGGCCGGGGTGTAGGTGCGGGCGATGCCCTTCCAGCGGGGGCTGGTGTCCCAGTCGCGCTGGATCTGTTCGGGGGTCTTCGGCTTGCCAACGTTGGACATACCGGCTGCTCCTTCTTGTCGACTTCAGCCGTCGACGACAACTCGGTTGCTAACGTCGACGCGGTTTCAGCGATGTGCTTCCTTGAGCATGCCTCGCGGCATCAGTGCAGTTCAAGCCGCCGTAACTGCCAATTTTCGCCAATCGGGGCGGAGAATTTGCAAAGTTTGCGAAGAAGTTTGACGCCTTGACCGGTTCAGAAGTTACCGGGCGGTAGCGAATCTCCGCTGGTCAGTACGCTCGTACTGTTAACCGGCCTGTCTCAGAGCGGAAAGATCGATGCGACGGCCTTGACCTCGTCGCCGACCACGTATGTGAGCGTTCTAACAGTGCGATCGGCCAGCTCCGGACCGAACTTGTCGGTCGTTCCCGGAAGGTACACGTGCAGCAAGATCTCCAGCTTGTCGCCGAACGCCACCGGCAGATCGTGTTCGATGGTCACCCGCAGCGGCGCCTCGAACAGCTCGGGGTAGTTGGCCAGGAACTCCTCGACGACCTTCCAGTACACCGAGTTGTTGACGTGGTCGAACAGGTCGATGTCGCTGACCCGGATCGGGAAGTCCCGGATCTCGTTGGCGTCCGCGCGGGAGCCGGCGGTCAGGTAGGCCTTCCAGCGCAGCCGGTCGACGTCGGTGGTGCGCTGCAGGGCCTCCATGAAGTCGTCGGAGATGCGGGCCGGGCCCTGGGTCTCCCGGTTGATGTTGATCCAGAATGCCTCGGATTCGATCAGGCCGCCCTTGCGCCCGTCGATCCGCACCCGCATCTCGCACCACCGGTTCGAGGTGCCCGAGCACCAGCGCCGCATCCGCAGCATGTCCTGGAACTCGATCGGCCGGATCAGGTCGACCATCGTGCGGCGCACGATCCACAGCGGGTGCGTCTCCTCGTGGCCCATCTCGCGGAGCTGGTCCTGCCCGATGTCCTGGATGTGGCGGCAGGCGGCGTCGAGGCGCAGTCGCCCGTCGCGATCGATGTCGCCGACCCGCAGCGGCCATTCCCGATCGAAAACATCGGGGTGCGGATCGGGGACCGGCATCAACGCCTTTGCCAAACCGCTGCCGGCGCCGCCTGTTTCCCTGCTCATACCTCTCCCGTGCACCCTGACCCTGGAAGCGATCATGCCAAAGGCCCATATGAATGCCAACCGCCCCAAGGCTTGCCAAGGGTGCGAAGTGGACCTTCGCAGATGGTCGTAGGCTGGACGGGTGGCCAAGACGTTCGTCGGCTCCCGGGTGCGGCAGCTCCGCAGCGAACGCGGCTTCAGCCAGGCCGCGCTGGCGCAGATGCTGGAGATCTCGCCCAGCTACCTCAACCAGATCGAGCACGACGCCCGACCGCTGACCGTCGCGGTGCTGCTGCGGATCACCGAGGTGTTCGGGGTGGACGCCACATTCTTCGCCTCCCAGGACGACACCCGGCTGGTCGCCGAGCTGCGCGAGGTGACGATGGACCGCGACCTCGACCTCGACGTCGACATGGCGGAGGTGGCCGAGGTGGTCAGCGCCCATCCCGCCATCGCCCGGGCGATGGTCAACCTGCACCGGCGCTACCGGATCACCACCGCACGCCTGGCCGAGGCGACCGAGGACCGGTTCAGTGACGGCAGCGGCACCGGCGCGATCACCATGCCGCACGAGGAGGTCCGGGACTTCTTCTACCAGCGGCAGAACTATCTCCACGAACTCGACACCGCCGCCGAAGACCTGACGGTCCGGATGCGGATGCACCGCGCCGAGTTGGCCCGCGAACTGTCCGACCGGCTGACCATGGTGCACGGGGTGCACATCATCCGGCGGGCCGATCTGGGCGACACCATGCTGCACCGCTACGACCCGACGACGCGGACCCTCGAGATCAGCAACCAGCTGTCCTCGGGCCAGCAGGTGTTCAAGATGGCCACCGAACTGGCCTATCTGGAGTTCGGCGAGCTGATCGACGCGCAGGTGCAGGAGGGCAAGTTCACCAGCGATTCAGCGCGCCGGCTGGCCCGGCTGGGCCTGGCCGGCTACTTCGCCGCCGCCACCGTGCTGCCCTACCGGCAATTCCACGAGGTGAGCGAGAAGTTCCGCTACGACATCGAACGCCTTTCGGCCTTCTACCAGGTGAGCTACGAGACCATCTGCCACCGCCTCTCGACGCTGCAGCGCCCGTCGATGCGCGGCGTGCCGTTCTCCTTCGTCCGGGTGGACCGGGCCGGCAACATGTCGAAGCGCCAGTCCGCCACCGGTTTTCACTTCTCGTCCTCGGGCGGCACCTGCCCGCTGTGGAACGTCTACGAGACGTTCGCCAACCCGGGCAAGATTCTGGTGCAGATCGCCCAGATGCCGGACGGGCGCAACTACATGTGGGTGGCCCGCACCATCGAGCGCCGGGCGTCCCGGTACGGTCAGCCGGGCAAGACCTTCGCCATCGGGCTGGGCTGCGAGATCCGGCACGCCAACCGGCTGGTGTACTCGGAGGGCCTGGACCTGTCGTCGGACAGTGCGACGCCGATCGGCGCCGGGTGCCGGGTGTGTGAACGCGACAACTGCCCCCAGCGCGCCTTCCCGGCATTGGGCCGCGCGCTGGACATCGACGAACACCGCAGCACGGTGTCGCCCTATCTGGTCAAGGAGTCCTGATGGCGCAACGCATCCCGCCCGCTACCCGCCGTGAACTGGGGCTGGTGAACTGGGTTGCGGCCAAGGTTGCGGCGCGCTCGCTGCGAGTACCGGAATTCCATCTGATGACCACGCTCGGCCAGCACAAGGCGCTGCTACCGCCGTTCCTGGTCTACTCCAGCTTCCTGCTGTATCGCGGCAAGCTGTCCAAGCAGGACAAGGAGTTGGTGATCCTGCGGGTGGGTCATCTGCGCAACTCGGAGTACGAGCTGCAGCAACACCGCAGGCTCGCGCGCACCCGTGGCGTCGATAATGTGCTGCAGGACAAGATCTTCACCGGGCCGGCGGCCGAGGGGCTGACCGACCGGCAGCGCACACTGCTGATGGCGGTCGACGATTTCATCGGCGACCGCGACCTGTCCGACACCACCTTCGCCGCCCTGTCCCGTCACCTGAGCCGTCAGCAGGTCATCGAATTCTGCGCTCTGGCGGGCAATTACGACGCGATCGCGGGCATCCTGGCAGCGCTGCGGGTCCCGATGGACTACCCGGACTAGCGGGCCGGCGCGGCGTCATAGGGTGCTGTAGACCGCGAATTCGGCGTTCTGGTCGGAAGCACATGTCAGCATCAGCGGAGAGGTGGCGGTGATCTCGCTGTAGCAGGTCCAGGTGTCGATCTGCTGGTACTTTTCGCCCTGAAGGTCATACTGCGCCGCGATCGAGTGTGCATCCGCGCAGGAGACGTCCCCGCTGAGGATCTTGATCTGGGCGGCGTCCTGGACCGGGCATTCCCTGACGGACTGCGGCGCGGCCGGCGTGGCGGGCGGTGACGCCGACGTCGTGGCGGCCGGCGCCGCGGTGGACGCCGCCGTGTCGGCCTTGTGGCTGCACCCGGCAACCAGGAGTGAGACGAGAACGGCAGAAGCGACTGCACTGCGGAGGCTCATGAGCGGCGATCCTAAGGCGCATCGATGACCGGCCATGGTGGAATCGTTGTTGGGCCGCCTACAGGTAGGTCACGCCCAGCACGATGAGCGTGAAGATCACCGGCGAAATCGGCAGGCAGCCAAGGAAAGCCGCCCACACCAGGCGCTTGCGCTGATACATCTGCCTGGCCCGATACCCCACCGCGGCCGCGGCCAGGAAGATCAGCACCGACAGCACCAACACCCAGAAATTGACCCGATAGGCCGAGGTCGCGATCGAGATGCCGATCAACCACAGGATGTGGCCGATCACGAAACCGCCGATACCCGCGACGACGGCCTCGGTGACTCTGGCGGGGCTCAAAAGTTGATCATGTGGCCGGCGAGGCCGTGGAAGCATTCCTGGAGCGCCTCCGACAGCGTCGGGTGGGTGTGCACGTTGCGGGTCAGCTCGTTGACGGTGAGGTCCCACTTCTGCGCCAGCGTCAGTTCCGGCAGCAGTTCGGAGACGTCGGGTCCGATCAGGTGGGCGCCGAGCAGTTCGCCGTACTTGCCGTCGGCGATCACCTTGACGAAGCCGGTCGGGTCGGCCAGCCCGTGCGCCTTGCCGTTGGCGGTGAACGGGAACTTGGCCACCTTGACGTCGTAGCCCTCGTCGCGGGCCTGCTCCTCGGTCAGCCCGAAGCTGGCCACCTGCGGCTGGCAGAACGTCGCGCGGGGCATCATCCGGTAGTCGCCCAGTGCCAGCGTCTCCGCGCCGGCGATGGTCTCGGCGGCCACCACGCCCATCGCCTCGGCGACGTGGGCGAGCTGCAGCTTGCCGGTGACGTCGCCGATGGCGTAGATGTGCGGCACGTTGGTGCGCATGTAGTCGTCGATGCCGATGGCCCGCCGTTCGGTCAGCTGCACGCCCGCCGCGTCCAGGCCGTAGCCGTCGACGTTGGGGGCGAACCCGATGGCCTGCATCACCTTGTCGGCCTTGATCTGCTCGGTCTTGCCGTCCTTGCTGACGGTCACGGTGACCTGCCCACCGTCATCGTCGATGGACTCGACCTTGGTGCCGGTGAGGATCTTGACGCCCAGCTTCTTGTACTGCTTCTCGATCTCCTTGGAGACCTCGGCGTCCTCGTTCGGCAGCGCGCGCGGCAGGAACTCGACGATGGTGACGTCGACCCCGTAATTCTTCATCACGTACGCGAACTCCATGCCGATGGCGCCCGCGCCGGCGATGACGATCGAGCTCGGCAGGTCCCGCGAGAGGATCTGCTCCTCGTAGGTCACGACGTTCTTCGACAGCCCGGTGCCGGGCACCAGCCGGGTGCTGCTGCCGGTGGCGATGATGGCGTTGTCGAAGGTGACGGT
>JAGQTW010000443.1 GCA_020438785.1 Mycobacterium sp.
TTGCCGAGTTCCCGACGACCGCCGAAGCCGCCGAGGCCTGCCATGCCCACGGAATCAAGGTCATGATGGGTGCGCCAAACCTGATCCGGGGCGGCTCGCATTCCGGCAATGTCGCGGCACATGAATTGGCCGAGATGGGGCTGCTGGACATCCTGTCCTCGGACTACGTGCCTTCGGCCCTGATGACGGGGGCGTTTTTGCTGGCCGATTTGTGGGATGATCTGCCTCGCGCGCTGGCAACCGTCACGTCCAACCCTGCAAGGGCAGCTAGTCTCACGGACCGCGGCAGGATCGCGGCCGGGCTTCATGCCGATCTGGTGCGGATCAACCGCATACAGGGTACGCCCGTGGTGCGCGGGGTTTGGTGCCATGGTCGGCAGGTCGGCTAGACCCGAGCCGGGGCACAACGTGTCCACGAGATAGCGAACCCGGCATTGGCGCCACGAATTGCTCTGCGTCGCGCTACTTGTGCCATTTTCGGATCGCGACTTCGCCGTCTGCGGACGTCTTTCAAAAGCCGCCTGAGCGGTTTCGGAACGGTCAAAGTCGAACCCGTCTGAACGAGCCGCGGACAGTACGATTTGTTCGCTGTCCAGCAGCTTTTCGATCGCTGGTTCCAGCTCTGTCAGATACCCGTTCGGGATCACCAGTGCGCCCGCATTCGTCTCACCCGGGAAGGGTCCCGCCTTGCAATTCAGCGCTGCGCGGCATCGGAGGTTGTCACGCAATCGCCGGTTATGTCCGACACCTTGGTCACGCCACACAGGGCCATCGCGCTCTTGAATTCATTGCGATAGGCATTTAGCAGGCCAGCCACGCCGGCCTCGCCCCGTGCGGCCACCGCGAAGGCCCATGACCTGCCGATCAGAACGCCAGTCGCACCAAGCGCCCGGGCGCGGAAGACATCCAGCCCGCTGCGCACGCCGCCATCCATCAGAACCTCGGTCTTGTCGCCCACACGCTCGACGACCTGCGGAAGCACCGAAATGCTCGAAGCCACCCCGTCGAGCTGCCGTCCACCATGGTTCGACACGATCACCGCATCGGCCCCGGCCGCCACGGCGGCGGGATTCAGCGAGGTCAGCAACACCCCGCGAGGCTACCCCGACACCGGCGTTACGGATGCGACGGATGTGGTTGGGCGGCGGCTAGTCTTGCCAGTGCCATGACGTCCGGTCGCCGCCCCCTCATGTCGCTGCTGGGTGCAGCGGCGCTGCTCGCGTCCGCGGCCATCGCACCGCCTCAGGCGCACGCGGCACCAAAGCCGTGGAACGGCCCCTACCAGATGCTCACCTACGCCTCCCAGAAGGCGGGGACCAGCCCGGCCAGCCGGCAGACCGAGAACGACTTCAGCGCCGTCTTCACCCTGTCCACCTCATGCTCGGTCACGACCTGCGTGGCCACGGTGGTCGACGGTCCGCGGCCGGGAAACCAGACCATCCCGTGGCCGGCCCGATTCAGCTGGAACGGTTCGGAGTGGGTCACCAGTTACGAGTGGCTGTGGGATTGCCTCGTTGGCGGTGCCGGCGAGAAGCAGTGGGCGCGTGCAGCGTCGTGGACGTTCTACAAGCCGCAGCCGGACGGCTCGCTGAAGGGCGCCTGGCATACCGACATCTCTGAGGGCGCCTGTCGGGGCAGCGTGGTGATGCCGGTGGCGGCCCTGCCCGCCTGAAGCGCCCATCCGGCGAGTGCGTCTCTGTGCCGCGCCTGTTACGGTTCTCGATCGACGGGGGGGAAAAGTTTTCCGATTCGGTAACGATGTGATCTCTGTTACCGATGAGGATTCTGTTACGTATCAACTCCGCTGATAGGAGCCACCATGAAGGTCGTCAATCGTGTTCTGGTGGCGCTGGTCGCCGCCGTGATGGGGTTGTTCGTGGCCCTGCCCGGGACTGCGCAGGCTGGGATGGACAACCAGATGAGCCTGGTCGACGGTGGTGGCCGGACGATGACGATTCAGCAGTGGGACACCTTCCTGGACGGGGTGTTCCCGCTGGACCGCAACCGGCTGACCCGTGAGTGGTTCCACTCCGGCAAGGCCAAGTACAACGTGGTCGGCCCGGACGCCGAGGAGTTCAAGGGCACCCTGGAACTGGGCTACCAGGTGGGCTTCCCGTGGTCGCTGGGTGTGGGTATCAACTTCTCCTACACCACCCCCAACATCCTGCTCGATGACGTGAGCATCTCTCCGCTGGGTTTTGACCCGTTCGGCTCGATCATCACCCCGAACCTGTTCCCCGGCGCCTCGATCAGCTCGGACCTGGGCAACGGCCCGGGTATCCAGGAGGTCGCCACCTTCTCGGTCGACGTCGAGGGACCGGAAGGCTCGGTGGCGGTGGCCAACGCCCACGGCACCGTGACCGGCGCCGCCGGCGGCGTGCTGCTGCGCCCCTTCGCCCGGCTGATCTCCGCCACCGGCGACAGCGTCACCACCTA
>JAGQTW010000055.1:0-4939 GCA_020438785.1 Mycobacterium sp.
ACAACATGACGATCTCCGGGGAGACCATCGACTACGGTCCGTGCGCCTTCATGGAGGCCTATGACCCGAACACGGTGTTCAGCTCGATCGACTCCTGGGGCCGCTACGCCTACGCCAACCAGCCCGCCGCGGCCGGCTGGAACCTCGCCCGCTTCGCCGAGACGCTGCTGCCGTTGATCGACGAAGACACCGAGCGGGCGATCGAGTTGGCCCAGGAGACGCTGGGCACCTTCGCCGACCGTTACGAGGCCGCCCGGCTGGGCGGGATGCGGGCCAAGCTCGGCGTCACCGACGACGTCGACGACGCGGTGGTCACCGCGCTCGCCGGTGACCTGCTGGACCTGTTGCACACCAGCCACGTCGACTACACGTCGTTCTTCGTCGACCTCGGCCGGGCCGCCCGCGGCGATGCCGAGCCCGTCCGCGGGCTGTTCATCGATTTGGCCGGATTCGATGCGTGGCTGACCCGCTGGCGGGCGCTGGCACCGGATGCCGCGGTGATGGACCGGGCCAACCCGATCTACATCCCGCGCAATCACCTCCTCGAGGAGGCCCTCACCGCCGCCACGGCTGGTGACCTCGAGCCGATCCGGCAGCTACTCGTCGCCATCGCCGAGCCGTACACCGAACGGCCCGGCCTGGAGCGCTACCGCGAACCAGCCCCCGAGGACTTCGGGCGATACCGCACCTTCTGCGGGACCTGAGCCGCTAGCCGGCCAGGTTGAACCCGCCGTCGGCTCCGTAGATGGCGAGCGAGACCAGCAGCGTGACCGCGACGACCACCACGAGCGAGGTGCGCACCGCATCGCCGGTGGCGACACCAACCCCGGCCGGCCCACCCGAGGCGAAGTAGCCGAAGTAGGTGTGGATCAACAGGACTGCGAGTGCCATCAGCACCGCCTGGACGAACGACCACAGCAGGTCGATCGGGTTGAGGAACGTCGAGAAGTAGTGGTTGTAGAGCCCCGTCGACTGTCCCAGCAGCGTGACGGTGGTGAACTTGCTGGCCAGGAACGACAGGATGACGGCGATGGCGTACAGCGGGGTGATCGCGATCATCCCGGCGACGATCCGGGTGCTCACGAGGAACGCGATCGGGCGGATGGCCATCGACTCCAGCGCGTCGATCTCCTGGTTCACCCGCATGGCGCCCAGCTGCGCGGTCACCCCCGCGCCGAAGGTGGCCGCCAGCCCGATACCGGCGACGACCGGGGCCGAGATGCGCACGTTGATGAACGCCGCCAGGAAGCCGGTCAGCGCCTCGATGCCGATGTTGCCCAGCGAGCTGTAGCCCTGCACCGCCAGCGTGCCGCCGGTCGCGATGGTGAGGAACCCGACGATGACGACCGTGCCGCCGATCATCGCCAGCGTGCCCGCGCCCATGCTGATCTCGGCGATCAGCCGGACGATCTCGCCGCGGTAGTTGCGGATGGCGTACGGGATGGCGGCGACGGCGTTCCAGTAGAACAGCGCCTGATCGCCGACCCGCTTGATCGCCGTGACCGGACGGTCGAGGAGTCCGACCAGTCGGGGGTGGATGGCGCGCTCGAGGGCAAACGCACTGACGTTCGCGTCGTCGTCCACCTCATGAAGGTCCCCGGCCACGGTTTCGCATCCTAGGGCCGTTTGACATCGATCCGATCGCCGGAGTGCCCGACGCCACTCCCCCGGGCTAGCCGTGAGAGGCGAAGAACTGGCCGCTGGCCTGTGAGGCGTCGAACGCGGCCGGCCAGATGTGACCGCCGCCGTCGATGCGGACGAAGTCCACCTCGGTGCCGCCGGCGCAGCCGGACGCGGCGGAACGGCCCACCACCCCGTTGGTCTCGTCGACGGGAGCCGGGCAGCGGTCGACGGCGCGCCACCGGTCGGCCAGGGCCGGCGCGCTGACTATGTCGCTCGGGCCGCCGCGCCCCACCATGGGGCCGCCGTCGAACGGCACGACCGGGTCGGCGGTGCCGTGAATCTGCAGCACGGACACCGGCCGGGACGGGTTGCAGGGCACCCCGACGCCCAGTGTTCCGGCGACCGGCGCGACGGCGGCGACCAGGTCGGCGCGCTCACAGGCCAGCCGGTTGGCCATGAACGCGCCGGCGGACATGCCGGTCACGAAGACCCGGCCGGGCGGGATGGCGTAGTCGCGGGTCAGCCGGTCGATCAGGGTCGCGAGGAAGCCGACGTCGTCCACACCTTGGCGGTCCGGGACCGAGGCGCCGCGGCCGTCGGCCCAGCTGAGGTCGATCCCGTCGGGGTAGGCCACGACGAAGCCGTACTGGTCGGCGACGGCGTTGTAGTTGGTCACCGCGGCCTGTTCGCCGCCGGTCTGCCCGGCGCCGTGCAGGTTGATGACGAGGCCGGATGGGGGGCCGGGGGGAACGTGCAGCACGTAGGTGCGTTGCAGTCCGCCGACCGTGAGGGCGCCGGGCGGATCGCCGGGGTTGGCGGCGGCGGGCCCGGCGGAAACCCCGGCGAGCACGACGAGGCCGGCGACGAGTGCGGTCAGTCGGGCGATCACCGTGACAGTCTGCCCGGGTGGGCGCGATGCGTGCCAGTTTGTGGGCAGACGATCGCCCACCCCGCCGCTGGTGGGCGGCGGGGTGGGCGACCGGGAGTCAGGAAAGCGGCTGGTTGTCGGGGTTCGGCGGGCTCGCCGGGGTCTTGGAGTAGTGGGTGAGGAAGGCGAACGCGGACACCCCGGCGACGACGCCGACGACACCCCAGAGGACGACGGGGAAGATCAGCGAGCCGAACACGAAGCTGTAGGTCATGGACAGGTATAGCGCCCAGAAGACCCGGTAGGCGCACCACAGCGCCACCAATCCGGAGCTGATGCCGATGATCAGGCTCTTCTGCCGGTCGACCTGGGCGATCTGCTGCTCGATGTTGGCGGGGAGAATTTTCACGGTTCTTCTCTTCCTTATCTCGGGGTCTCGGCACGCCACCTTGTTGGCGTCGTGGTGCAAGTGAAGAACCGTCGACGGGCTACCGATCCCAAGAATCGAGGGGGTTGGCGGCGATCCGCGCGGCGCCGTCGTTGGCGAGGGAGGCCGCGGCCGCGGAGGCCGGCTTGCGCTCGGCCTGGTCTTGGAAGCACTCGGTGAACCCGGCACCGAACTCGCCCCGGGGGTAGCTCGCCAGGACCTCGGTTCGCACCTCGGGCGAGAACTCCGCGGGCCGCCGGCCAACGACGTCCCACGCCGTCGCGACCTGGAGCAGGTGGGCTTCGGGGTCATCGGCCGCGGCGACGTCGTCGCGCATGTGCAGCACGATGATCTCCGCGGCCCGGTCCGCCCGAGCACCGGGCCAGCCGGCGGCCACGCCGAACACCCACGCCAGATCTCCCCCGGCCACCTCGAACGGCAGCCGGTGGCTGTCGAAGGGCTCGGTCAGCGCGATGTCATGCAATAGCGCGGCGACGTAATAGAGCTCGGCGTCGAAATCGATGTGGTGCGCTGCGGCATAGGCCGCTCCCCACAGATAGGACCGCACGCAGTGATTGAGCAACGCGGGTGTGTAGAAGCGCGTCGCCACGGCCAGCGCCGCGCCGGCCGCAGGGGTCTGCGGGAACGCCACCCGAACATCCTAGGCCGACAGGAGCGAGCCCGAAACCCGTTTCACCGGTGCTATTTTCACTCTCAACCAGGCGGCGGCAGGGCTGCAACCGGGCGTCGACCCGCCGAAAGCATCTCGGCCCGCCGGGCGGGAAACTGGCCGCTTGCCCACTCGGCGTGGCTGGACAATCACTTGGGGCGGATGCAAACATCCGAGCGTGACGCCGCCGTCAACCTTCAGCGAGGTGCTGGCCACCCTGTCGCTGCGGCGGGTGACCGCCGCCTCCTTCGTCGGCGAACAACTCTCGGCCCCGTTCAACCACATCCTGGGTGGACACGTCGCCGCGCAATCCCTGATCGCCGCCGCGCATACGGTGCCGGGGCGCAGCGCGCACAGCATGCACGCCTACTTTCTGCGGGCCGGTGACGCCCGCAAGCCGGTGGACTACGACGTGGTCGAACTTCAGGACGGCCGCACCTTCGCGGCCCGGCGCATCACCGCCCGACAGGACGGGCAAGTGCTCGCGGAGACGATGGCGTCGTTCAAGGCGACCGGCGCACAGCGCGACGATGTCGAATACCAGCCGGCGATGCCGACCGTTCCCGCTCCCGAGGAATTGCCGCCGCCGCCGGCACATTTCGCGGAGTCGGCGTACGACGGCAGGTGGTCGAGCCTGCGGTGGTTCGAGCGCCGTGTCATCGATGCCGACGTCGCGCCACCGGCGCGGTCGAGGATCTGGTGGCGCCCCGGCGGCGAGGTGCCCGACGACTCGGCACTGGTCGCCGCGATGGTGGTCTACCTGTCCGCCGTCACCTTGGCCGAACCGGTCAACGCGGCCCGCGGCCGGGTGGGTGAATCAGCGCAGCGCGGCCACTCGGTGTTGTTCCACCGGCCCGCGGACTTTAGCGACTGGCTGCTCTATGACCAGTCGACGCCGACGAGTGCGGACGCGCTGGCGCTGGCCGGCGGGCGGATGTTCAACCGCAACGGCGATCTGGTGTGCACGGTCGAACAGGAGACGTACTTCCCGCCGCCGCGCGGGCGATGACCGTTGTTGCTTCCCGACGCGGGCGACGGTGGGATCCTCGAAATCTTGGACGGCTGCCACGGCGAAGCAGCTTGCCACCCCTCAACCGCTCTTCGTCTGGTGCCCTGACGCCGCCTTCGCCCTTTCCCGCTCGCGCAACTCGCGCCGCATGATCTTGCCGGTGGTCGTCGTCGGCAGGCTGTCGACGAACTCGATGTCGCGCGGATACTCGTGTCGCGCCAGCCGCGTCTTGACGAACTCGCGAATCTCCTGTGCCAGAGCGTCACTCGGCTGTTGGTCTTCGGCGAGGACCAGGAACGCCTTGATGCTCTCGGTGCGCACCGCATCCGGCACCCCGATCGC
>JAGQTW010000055.1:4987-23593 GCA_020438785.1 Mycobacterium sp.
CCGATGCGGTAGCCGGCCGAGGTGATCACATCGTCGGCGCGACTGCGGTACCAGAAGTAGCCGTCCTCGTCGCGCACACCGAGATCCCCGGTCAGCAGCCAGTCGCCGGCGAACTTGTCCCGGGTGGCCACCGGGTTGTTCCAGTACTCGAGCAGCATCACCGGATCGGGCCGCCGGAAGGCGATCTGGCCGACCTCGCCGGCCGGCAACTCGTTGCCCGCGCCGTCGACGATGGCGCCGACGTGGCCGGGGATGGGCTGGCCCAGCGATCCGGGCTTGGGCGCCATCAGCGCCGCGTTGTGGCCGAGGACCAGGTTGCACTCGGTCTGGCCGAAGACCTCGTTGATCCGGATGCCGAGGGCGTCCTGGGTCCACTCGATGATTTCGGGGCCGACGGCCTCCCCGCCCGATATCAGGGAGCGCACCTTCAACTCGTAGCGGGAGCGCGGATTCGGCACCTGCTTCATCAGCCGAATCATGGTGGGCACCAACAGCGTATTCGTCACGTGGTGCTTGGCCATCATGTGGAAGGCCTGCTCGGGGTCGAACCCGACGGAACGGAACGCCAGCACCGGAACGCCGTGGAACCACGACGGCATCAGCACGTCCATCAGCCCGGCGATCCAGGCCCAGTCGGCCGGCGACCACACCACATCGCCCGGCTGCGGGAAGAAATCGTGCTGCATCTCGATGCACGGCATGTGCCCGAGCAGCGAGCGGTGGGCGTGCAGCGCGCCCTTGGCCGGTCCGGTGGTGCCGGAGGTGAACAGCAGGAAAGCCGGATCGTCGGCGGCGGTGTCGACGGTGGCGAAGGTGCCCGCACCCTCACGCAGCAGTGCCCAAAAGTCGGCGACTCCCCCGCGCCCACCGTCGACGCAGAGCACCCGGGCATCGCCGGCCACTTCGATCGCCTTGTCCAGGTTGGCGTCGTCCGTGATGACGACCTTCGCGCCGGATGTCTGCACCCGGTAGGAGACCGCATCGGCGCCGAACAGCACCGAGCAGAGCACGCTGATCATGCCCGCGCGCCAGGTGCAGGATGGCGGTCTCCGGTCGCTGGCCGAGCAAAAGCAGCACCCGGTCGTTGCGCTGAAGGCCAAGCCCGACAAGCATATTGGCGCATCGGTTGGACAGCTCGCGCAACTCGGCGAAGGTGTAGCGGCGCACCTGCCCGTCGGGCTGCTCGTGGATCAGCGCGACGCGGTCGGGATCGGCCGCCCACCGGTCGCAGCAGGCGGTCGCAATGTTGAAGCGCTGCGGCACGTTCCAGCGGAAGGCGTCGTAGATCTCGCGGTAGCTGCCGGCATGCTTGATGAGCATCGTTCCTCCACGTATCGCTGGAAGGAAAATAGCTCGGCCCGGGCGGTCAGGAGACGGTGACGGCCGACATCGGCCGGGCCCCGATCATCAGCGCGGCCACCATGACGGTCCAGATCGCGCACACCACGATCGGGAAGAACCACAGCGCCACGAGCGTCCCGGCCGCCGTAGCCAACGCGACGGCCACACCCACGTGCGCGTACCGGCCATCGCGGTCCTGCTGAGCCGGCGAGATCGGGCTGATGGTGTGGTTCATGTCTTCCTCTTCAGGGTGGTTCCGGGCTGGACAGTGCCAAGGTATGGCCCGGGGGCCGTCGAACGCTCGTGCGCCGACGCCAACGTTCGGGCCGGCTTTGTGTCCCTAGCACAAATCTCCCTGGCACAGCAACGCTGATCTGCGCCGTTCTCCTGCAAAGTGCTGTGTCGACCACACAATGGCACTACGCTCCCGTCATGGCCCTGGCGTGGGAGCGAGTCCGCGACGATGCGGCCGCGGAGCGGCTGTGGAACGCCACCGTGCGCCCGGTTGCCCGTGAGATGGCATCCGGTGCCGCCGAACTGGCCGAGCAGATCGTCGCCCGCCTCGAGGCGGAGGGACATCAGCGGCCGGAGTCGGCGTTCATCGGGTTTCCCGCCAGCGTGACCGACGTGGTCCGCCAACTCGCCGAGGTCATCGATGCGGGGGCAGATCCGCGCGCGGTTCAGCTGCCGGAGTCGGTGGTGGCGGTCGGCCGGGCCCGGATTCAATACGGTGTGCCGCTGGCCTACGTCATGCGGACCTTCCGGCTGTCCCAGGATCTGCTGTGGGCGTGGCTGTTCGCACGTATCACCGACCGGGGTTTGGACGCCGCCGACCAGGCGGTGGCGCTGGAATTGGTGACCAGTTGGCTGTTCTCCTACGTCGACGGCGCCCTGGTGCGCAGCGAGCAGATCTACGAACGGGAGCGGGAGGCCTGGCTGCGCAGCGCGGCCGCCGCACGCACCAGCGCGCTCGATGACGTGCTGGCCGGGCGAGAGCGCGACGATCAGCGCGCCGCGACGAAGCTGCGCTACGACGTCAACCGCGAGCACATCGCCGTCTGCATCTGGTTGAAGTCACCCGACGAGGACATTGACACCGAGACGGAACTGGCCAAAGCCGTTGCGGCCGTTGAAACCGCCGTCGAGTCGGAGACGGCGCTGACCCACCCGACGGGCCCGCTGGCGCTGACGGCCTGGTTGAGCCGTCGAGACCCGTTCGACGCCGCCGCCCTCGGCACGGACGCCATCCTGCGCTCGTCGAAACGGCCTGCCGCGGTGCGGGTTGCGATGGGGGAACCGGCGTGGGGACTGGCGGGATTTCGTCGCAGCCATCTGCAGGCCGAGCAGGCCCGCCGGGTCGCCGAGCTGGCCGGCTCGCGAAGCCACGCCGTGACCCGCTATCGCGACGTCGCGCTGGCCGCGTTGGCCAGTGCCGATCCCGGCCAGGCAACGGAATTCGTGCTGCGCGTCCTCGGCCCGCTCGCCGCCGATGATGAAACGACCTACCGCGTGGCCATGACACTGGCGGCCTACTTGCAGGAGAATCGCAGCCCGGCCCGCGCCGCCCGGCGGCTCACCGTGCATCCCAACACCGTGACGTATCGGGTGAACCAGGCCGAGTCCATCCTGGGCCGCAGCGTGGACTCCGATGCCGCGGAGGTCTCTGTCGCGCTCGCCCTGTTGCCGCTGCTGCCGGGCCTGTCCCGGCAGGGCTGATATCGAATGCCGGGTGGGCCGCGTGACCGGCCGGTACCGTGCTGTGCCATGGCTGCGACCCCGGCCCCCTCCAGCGAGGATGCGACCGCGTCGACCCTGCGGACGGGTAGCTTCCGGCTGTACTTCGAGGGCGAGCGCTGGGAGTGGTCGCCGGAGGCGGCGCAGATCCACGGCCACGATCCGGTGCCGATGACGCTGACCACCGAGCAGGTGATGTCCTACAAGCACCCGGATGACCGCGCCAGGATCCTGGCCAATATGGAGCACCTGCGCCGGACCCACGAGGTGACCAGCAGCCGGTACCGGATGATCGACGCGCACGGCCAGAACCGCGAACTCATCGTCGTCGGCCAGGAACTGCTCGACGAGACCGGCGCGGTGATCGGCAGCACCGCGTTCTACATCGACGTCACCCCGGAACAAGACAAGCTCGCCGACGCGCTGGCCGTGGTGGTCGAACATCGAAGCACGATCGAACAGGTCAAGGGAATGCTGATGCTGGTGTACGGCATCGATGCGAACACGGCCTTCGAGATCCTGAAATGGCGCTCCCAGGAGGGGAATGTCAAGATCCGCGTGCTCGCCGACCAGCTGGCCCGAGACTTCCTGGCCCTGAAAAGCGGTCAGGCCGTCACCGCGGCGCGACCCGAATTCGACAAGATCCTGCTGACGGCGCACGAGCGAGCGAAGAAGGCGCGGTACCGGTTAGCCGGGGGCCAACTCGTCGATCAACGCCTTCACCCGCTCGGCGATGTCGTCGCGGATGCGGCGGACCACCTCGACCGGTTGCCCGGCCGGGTCGTCGAGCTTCCAGTCGCGGTAGGACACCCCGGGAAAGTACGGGCAGGTGTCGCCGCAGCCCATGGTGATGACCACGTCGCTGGATTCCACCGCCTCCCCGGTGAGCACCTTCGGTGTGGCCGCGGTGATGTCGATGCCGATCTCGGCCATCGCCGCGACCGCGGCCGGGTTGATCTGGTCGGCGGGTTGTGTTCCGGCCGAACGGACTTCAATGCGATCACCGGCCAGATGCTGAAGCAGACCCGCGGCCATCTGGGAGCGACCGGCGTTGTGCACACAGACGAACAACACGCTCGGGGTCATCGGAAGAACCTCCTCAAGGCCAGCGACACGTACACCAGGCCGACGAGGACCGGCACTTCGATCAGGGGTCCGACCACGCCGGCCAGCGCCTGACCGGATGTCGCCCCGAAGGTGGCGATCGCCACCGCGATGGCGAGTTCGAAGTTGTTGCCCGCCGAGGTGAACGCGAGGGTGGTGGTGCGCGGATAGCCCAGCCTCAGCGCGCCACCGACGAGGAAGCCACTGGTCCACATGATGGCGAAGTAGGCCAGCAACGGTAGCGCTATCCGCACCACGTCCAGTGGCCGGGAGGTGATCTGGTCGCCCTGCAGGGCGAACAGGATGACAATGGTGAACAGCAGTCCGTACAACGCCCACGGCCCGATCCTCGGCAGGAACGTCGACTCGTACCATGTTCTGCCCCTGGCCTTTTCGCCGTAGCGTCGGGTCAGATAGCCGGCCACCAACGGGATGCCGAGGAAGATCAGCACCGACTTGGCGATCTGCCACGTCGAGGTCGCAATGGCGGTCTGGTTCATGCCGAGCCAGCCCGGTAGCACCGACAGGTAGAACCAGCCGAGCACGGCGAAGATCAGCACCTGGATGACCGAGTTGATGGCGACCAGGACGGCGGCGGCCTCGCGGTCGCCGCGCGCGAGGTCGTTCCAGATGATCACCATCGCGATGCACGGTGCGAGCCCGACGATGATGATGCCGGTGCGGTACTCCGGCAGGTCACCCAGGAACAGCCAGGCGAGGGTGAACATCAGCGCGGGTCCGACAACCCACACCAGGAACAGCGCCGCCAACAGCAGCTTGCGGTCGCGGGTGACGGTGTCGAGGCGGTCGTAGCGCACCTTGGCCAGCACCGGGTACATCATCACCAGCAATCCGATGGCGATGGGCAGCGAGACTCCGTCGAACTGGACCGCGCTGATCGCGTTCCCCAGACCGGGAACGAGCCGGCCGAGCAGCAGGCCCAGGCCCATGGCCGCGCCGATCCACACCGGCAGCAGCCGGTCGAGGGTGGAAAGCCGCGCGGTGACGTGGTGTTCGCCTTGCCGCGCGGAGGTCACGATCCGCAGCACCCGCCGGGCGCGCTGGCCGCCGATTCCACCGGGATCGGGTCAAAGAAGGTCTCCGAGTCGGCCAGCACGGTGTAGACCTCCCACCGCTCGCCGCCGGGACCGGTGACCCACACCTTGTCCTGCTTGGCGAAGCAGCAGGTGCTGTTGAGTTCCTCCTCGGTGAACAGCCCCGCACCGGCCAGTTGGGCGATCTCGCCGTGGACCTGCTCGCTGGACTCCACCTCCACGCCGAGGTGGTTGAGCGTGCCGCCCTGGCCGGGGTTCTCCAGCAGCACGAGTTTCAGGGGCGGCTCGGCGATGGCGAAGTTGGCGTAGCCGGGCTTGACCTTGGCCGGCTCGGTGCCGAACAGCTTGGAGTAGAACGCGATTGCGGTGTCGAGGTCGTCGACGTTGAGGGCCAGCTGTACGCGGGACATGGAAGCCACCTCCGGGGTTCTGCGACATATATCGAATTACCGACTCCGCCAGCATGGCAACCTTTTCGATATATGTCAACATCTAGTGCATAATGGCGGTATGCCCAAAGCCTTGCCAGTCATCGACACCACCGCGCCGGTGTGCTGCGCCCCCGTCGCCGCCGGTCCGATGAGCGACGACGACGCCCTGCACATCGCGCTGCGGCTCAAGGCCCTCGCCGATCCGGCCCGGGTCAAGATCGTGTCCTACCTGTTCAGTTCGGCCGCCGGTGAGCAGACCTCGGGCGAGCTCGCCGCGGTGCTCAAGCTCACCGAATCGACGATGAGTCACCACCTCACCCAGCTCCGCAAGGCGGGCCTGGTGCTGTCCGAGCGACGCGGCATGAACGTCTTTCACCGCATCCGCCCCGAGGCACTCCAAGCGCTCTGCGCCGCGCTCGATCCCAACTGCTGCAGCTGAATCCGATCAGGCCCGCACGAACGCCGCCCAGGTGAATGGCTGGACGGTGCCGCCGGGCGTCGGGTGCAGTTCCCGATCCGCGGCGGTCAGGGACCACGCGGCGCCGAGGACCTCGGCCAGATCCCCGGGATCGCGTCGCACGACCGGTAGCCCCGAGCATTGCGTCGGCCCGTCCGGGGCGAAGCACCCGAACACCGCGACCGCGCCCGGTCCGGTGGCGGCGGTCAGCGTGCGCAGGTAGTGCCCCAGGTCGGCCGTCGATGTCAGGAAATGCATCACCGCGCGGTCGTGCCACACGTCGAACACCCGGCCCGGCGACCAGGAGCAGATATCGGCGGAGACCCAGTGCACCCGGGCGGCATCGGGTCCGAGGCGCCGCTCAGCGATGCCGAGGGCAGCGTCGGAAACGTCCACCACCGTCAGGTCATCGTGACCCCGCGCCAGCAGGCGGTCGACCAACCGCGACGTTCCGCCGCCGATGTCGACCAGGCTCGCATCGGCGGAGACCCCGGCGGCATCGAGCATCCGCAGTGACATCACCGGCTCGGTTTCGAACCAGCTGCGCGTCGTCTCGCCATGCTCGTAAGCCGCGTTCCAGTGCTGGGCCAGTCCGTCCCCAGCCACCGCCGGTTCACCCGCCGAACGTCAGGGAGAGGCCGGATCCGCCGCCCCAGCGAATCCCCGGCTGGTTCGCGGGTGACGCCACCGTCCCAGGACGTGCCTTGATCGACACGCTGCCGTTGGTTCGGCAGGTGGACGTGGTACCCGCGTCCTGGCAACTGGGCAGCGCATTGGCGGCGGGTGCGCAAACACCCGCCAGCACAACCACACTCACCAGCAGCAGCACTGCCCTGCACCGGCGGCCCATCAGTGGCAATCCGAGATGACGATCGCGGCGGTCGATCCCAGCGGCGTTCCGTTGGCCACGGCTCGCTCGAATGCGTCGGCACGAGCGGCCTCGACAGTCACCCCGGCACCACCGGCGACGACCTCGTTGCCGGCATCGGCGACCGAGACGATGCACAGATTGTCGTTGGTCACCTCATCACTGGTGCAGTCCTGACCACCCGCGCTCTGGCATTGTGCGATCACCCGCGCCGAGGCCTCCTCGTTGGTGGGGCCGGTGGCCCGGAACCCCACCAACCCGTCGATGAACACCCCGGTGCCGACCGCGACGGCGATGTCAGCGGGGCCCTCGACCGCGCCGGCCGGCCCGTCCGCCCCAGCGATCGCCGTCGAAAGCCCCACCGCGACAACGGTCGCCGCCGCAAGCGGGGCAACCAAGCGAAGGAATTCTGCGCGCACGCCCGGGACAGTACACCCGCGGCGTCGGCCACGGATCAGTTCTCTACGATGCTCAGCGCCTGCGTCGGACAGTTCTCGCAGGCCTGCTCGACATCCGCGCGCCGGTCTGGGCTGATGTCCTCGATCAGGATGTTCATGACACCATCGGGACCGATCTCGAAGATGTCGGGGGCGGTGGCCTCACACAGGCCGATCGAGGAGCACTTGGTGCGGTCGACGACGACTTTCATCGCTTCTCCGGGGTGAACTCGGCACGCATGGACATGACGGTGTGAAAGAAGTTGCCGTTGCCCAGTTCCGGCTCTCCGACCGTGTGGATGTCGGGCAACCGGGTCAGCAGTTCGTGGAAGGTCGCCGCCAACTGCCGCCGGGCGAGCTGGGCGCCCAGGCAGTGATGGATTCCACCGCCGCCGAATGCGACGTGCTTGTTCGGGGAGCGGGAAAGGTCAAGGCGCTCAGGATTATCGAAGACCTCGGTGTCCATGTTCGCCGAGGAGTAGAACATGATCACCTTGTCGCCCTGGGTGATGTGCTGGCCGCCTAGTTCGGTGTCATGCGCGGCCGTGCGACGGAACGTCATGATCGGTGTGGCCCAACGGACGATCTCCTCGACCGCCGTCGGCATCCGGCCGTCCAGATCCGCCATCAGCCAGGCCCGCTGCTCGGGAAAATCGGTGAGCGCCTTCATGCCGTGTGAGGTGGACTGCCGGGTGGTGTCGTTGCCGGCGATGATCAACAGGAAGAAGATGGATGAAATCTCCTCATCGGTGAGCCGCTCTCCGTCCACCTCGGCCTGCACCAGCGCGGTGACCAGATCGTCCTCCGGCTTGCGGCGCCGGGCCTCGACCAACTCAGCGGCGATGGTGTGGACCGTCATGATGGCCTGTGCCACCCGGGCCAGCGGCTCGGCACCCTTCAGGAGCCGTGGATCGCGCCAACCGTCGGGGAATTGGGACTCGTAGGCGATGGTCCGGCGGTGCTCCTCGGGGATGCCCACCATGTCGCAGATGTTGTGCATCGGCACCAGGGCGGCCACCTCGCTCACGAAGTCGACCTCACCCTTGTCGGCGATGTCGTCGACGATGCGGCGGGCGTTGGCGACGATGTGGTCATCGATGCGGGCCAACTGCTTGGGCGTGAAGGCCGCCGCCATCAGCCGGCGGATCTTGGTGTGCCGGGGCGGATCCATGGCGATGAAACCCTGGCCGGCGTCGAGGAGCTCCTTCGGCATCGACTCGAACAGGATGCCTTCGCCGGACAGGAAGTCCTGCGGCCGCCGGGTCACCTCCACCAGGTCGGCGTGCCGGACGACCGCCCAGAAGCCCTGATCGTTCGGGTCCTCGAACAGGCCGTTGTGCACCGGGCGGTGCCACGAGATCGGACGGTTCGCGCGCAGTTCGGCGAACGTCTTCTCGCGCTCCTTGCCGGTGGACGCCCAGAACTCCGAGGAGGAGAGGTCGGCGGGGTCGTAAGGGCGCTCGGCTCGGGTGAACGCGACGGTCATGGTTTCCTCCGGGACTAGTGCTGCGGATCACTTTAGACAAAAAATAGAAAATGTCCAGAGTGCTCGACATCTGACAGATTTCGTCGGCTAGACTCTGCTCGTGACAGCCGTCGACCTTCGTGCGGAGACCCGGGCCTTTGGACGCTCCCGCCTGCGAGAACTCGCCCTGGACGCGGCGCGCGAGGTGGTCCTGGACCGGGGCTGGTCAGCGGTGCGGATGGGTGCCATCGCCACAGCCATCGGGGTCAGCCGGGCCAGCGTGCACGCGGAATTCGGAACCAAGGACGACCTGGGGCAGGACCTGGTCATGCGCGAGACCGCCGTCTTCTTCGACGAGATGCGCGACCGCCTGAACCGGCACCCGGGCGATCTGCCCAATGCGGTGCAGGCCGCGGTTGCCTACATCCTCGAGGCGACCGGCGGCAATCCCCTCCTGCAGACCATCCTGACCCGGGCGCCGGTCGACGGCGACACATCGCTGCTGCCACTGCTCACCACCCGGGGTGAACCTCTCATGACGCAGGCCGTGCAGATGGTTCAGGACTGGGTCAGCGAGCAGTGGCCGGGGCTGCCCGACGGCGACGTGCGCCTGATGGCGGAAAGTGTGGCGCGGATCGGCTTCAGCCACATCGTGACGCCGACGGCCGCAACCGCGGACATCGCCCGCGATCTCGCGCTGGTGGCATGCCGGTGCCTGAGATTCCCCGACCCGGACTCAGCGGCCGGGCCTCGCCCGTAGGTCCCTAGACCACCCCGAAGTCGGGGGACGCTACGACAGGCCCGACAGTTGATGGCCCCGGCCCCGGCAGCTGGGAATCGTAGCCCGGCCCCACCGGTCCGTATCCGGGCTGCGGGCCGTGCACCGAGGTGTCCGGGCTGTAGCCCGTGATCGGCGAGCCATAGCCCGGCGGCGGACCGTAGCCGGGGACGGTCTGACCGAAACCGTTCAGCAGCATGCCCGCGACGAAAGTTGCTGCCTGCGTGGTGTATCCGGGGACATAGCCCTCGGTATGGCCACTCCACTCGTTGCCCGGACCCGCGTGGCAGATCGGGTCACCGGGGTTACACAGATCGATCGCCTTGGCACCGAGCAGCGCGCTCTGGGTCGGAAGCGACCCACCGGTGCGGGCGGCCACATTGCCGAACGTGGCGACCGCCGCGATGTTGTCCGCGTATTGCGGCGGCAGCGCGCTGCCCCAGGTGATTCCCCCCATCGGAACACCGGCCACGATGTCGATCACGCTGGCGCCCTGGGAGAAGCCGCCCAGGACGATCTTGGTGTCGGGGCACGACGACGCCGTGGACTTGATGTGGGAGATTGCGTCCTCGGCGCCGTCGCCGCCGTGCAACTGCAGCTTGCCGGCCTTGTAGTTGACCGCGTAGGTGTCGATGGTCATGCCGGCGGCCTGCCTGCGCAGCGCGTCGACGAAGGCATCGCCAACCCGGCCGAGACCCGGCGGCTCATCGGTGCCCCGGGCGAAGATGACCTCCGCGTCGGCGCAGTCGGCCGCCGAGGCGACCGGCGCGATCGGCGCGGCGAAAAAGACGCTCGCGATGAACAATGGCGAAGCCACCAGCCCGACCCAGCGACCGCGTGACCGGCCACTCCCCTCCGGGTGCCCTCGCATGTAGCGAAGAGGCATTTGCTGAATGTAGCCCACATTGAGGGGAATGGGTTAGCGGGTTGGGCTCGATGGCTCGCGCGATATTGACGTTACGGCAATATATGCCATGTCTTTCGACCCCTGCCGGCTTGCCGGCCTGCCGGGAATTGAGGACGCAGGCAACAGCCTCAGTTGGTTCACCACCTTTCGGACGCGGACCAATACGGACACATATCATTGATATGTATGATTACCGCACGTATCGCGTCCACCTTAACTGGTGATATTCTTCCAGCTGTTGACGGTTGGTGAGCACTGATCATACGCTCTGGGTGCAGATGTCCGACCTAGGCCCGGGGCGATGAAGGAAAATCCCATGACTCTGACCCACGAGGTTCCCAACGTCTTCGAGGCTGGGCTGCCGACGCTCAACTACGGCCTCACCGCGACTCCGCACGACATCCTCGATGACGTCCGATCGGCGCAATCGCGCGCGCCGATCGCCATCGGCCCCCTCGGACCGGAAATCCTGTCCTACGAACTGGTTCGCGAGATATTGCGCGACAACAGATTCCGTCTGCCGCCCGGCATCACCCTTGCGGCGCAGGGCATCACGTCGGGCCCGTTGTTCGACAAGCTGGCGAACAGCCTCCTGGGCCTCGACGGTGCACCGCATGTCCGGTTGCGGAAACTGGTTGCCAAAGCGTTCACTCCGCGCGCCACATCGCGTCTCCAGGACACGATCCACGAGGTGATGAACGGGCTGATCGACCAGGTCGCGGACGCCGGACGGTGCGACGTCGTGACCGATATCGCGCGTCCCTACCCGACGCCGATCATGTGCGCGCTGCTCGGTGCGCCTCCCGAGGATTGGCAGTTGTTCGCGGACTGGACCGAGGAGGTCTTTCAGGCCTTCAACTTTCGACCGGATGCCAAGTTCGACGAGGCCGCCATCCTGCGCTCATGGGGCGAACTCGACGACTACGTCGACGGCATGGTCGCCGCCCGCCGGGACACTCTGACCGATGATCTGCTGTCGGAACTCATTCGCGCCGAAAGCGAGGGCGACCGGCTCAATCTCGACGAACTGCGCGGGCTGGTCGCCGGATTCCTGATGGCCGGAACGGATACCACGCGCAACCAGCTCGCGGCCTCGGTCCAGGTGCTGTGCGAACATCCCGACCAGTGGGCGAAGCTGCGCGACCATCCGGAACTCGCCATGCAGGCGGTCGAGGAGACCATGCGGCACTCGCCGGCGGCCTGCATCGTGCCGCGCGCCGCCGTCGAAGATGTCGAGTTCGCTGGCTATCTGTTCCCGGCCGGAACCTTCGTGCTCGCGAACACCCTTGCGGCCAACCGAGACCCCGCGATCTACAACGATGCCGACCGCTTCGACATCACCCGCAAGGACGTTCCCGCCATTCTCACCTTCGGCGGTGGCGCACACTACTGCCTGGGGGCAAACCTGGCTCGCCGGGAACTCGCGGAAGCACTCGTCGTCCTCACCCGCCGCTTCAGCACCACCCACAGGAACGGTCCGGCTCCGTGGAAGTCCCTGCTGGGTATGACCGGTCCGACAACCCTTCCGATTGCGTTCACCAGCGAAAGGCTTGTCACAGCCGATGCGTAGTCGTGGCTGGGCGGGTTCGACACCCGCATCCGACGAGGAGGCCATTTCGCGCATCCTCAGTGCGGTAGACGAGGAGATCGCCGGGCATGGTGCGGCGATTCGCATTGCCGACGTCGCGCGCAGGCTCGGCGTCACCCGTCAGACGGTGTACCGCTACTTTCCGAATGCCGATGCGCTGCTCATCGCGAGCGCAATGCGTGCCGTAAACGGATTCATCGATCAGGTTGCCCACCATGCCAGCGGCCTCAACGACCCGGTCATCGCCGTGGTCGAAAGTGTTTCATTTGGCGTCGAGAACCTCTCCGGTGATCCGCAACTGGAAAGTCTGCTCACAAGCCGGGATGATGGCGAACCCGTCACCTCGCTGACCTCCGACACCGCCATCGCGTTCTGCATGTCCTTCTTGCAGCGCCTCGATGTCGATTGGAAGCTTCACGGCTTCGACACGGCCGCGCTCCGTGAGTTTGCCGAGATGACTCTGCGCACGGTGCACTCATTGCTGACCGATCCGGGACAGGTGCCGCGGACCGGACAGGGGTTACGCCGTTTCGTTGCTCGTTGGTTGGGCCCGGCGATCGTCTATCACCGATGGGCGTCGGTGTCGATCCAGGTGGACGCAACGCCTGCAGGGTCGGCAGGCAAGGCTCAAGTCAGCCGCTGAACCGGAAGCAACAACAGGCATGCCTTTCGGCCTGGCCTGTTCTCGCTGGCGCTTGCGGCGAGGTTCGACGAGGCCAACCGCGGACGAGATGAAGAAGTTCTATGGTGAAGCCCGTGGTGCACTGGGACGACAGCGTCGATAGTGGCGAAGAGTTGGTCAGCCGGCGGCAGATGCTGGCGATCGCGGGCGGGGCGGGAGTGGCATCCTTGCTCGCCGCTTGTTCGACAGCCAGCTCGGCGCCTGCGGCGACTCAAACCCCAAGTCCGGAAGTACCGACGAATGCCCCCTCGACGCAGTCGTCGTCCCCGATGGTCTCCGGGGTGATGTTGTGCCGGGCAGCCTGGGGAGCACGGCCGGCACTGCCTGGCGGTCGGCCGCAGACCGTCACCCGGATGACCCTTCATCATTCAGCTGTCGCACTGCCCGACAACCGCGGGATCATCGCCCGTTTGCAGCAACACCAGCGATACCACCAGGATGACAAGGGCTGGGTGGACATCGCCTACCACGCCGCCGTTGACCGCGACGGCAACATCTATCAACTCCGCGACTACAACATCGCCGGCGACACCGCCACGGACTACGACACCACCGGCCACTATCTGGTGCTAGCTGAAGGCAACTTTGACGAAGAGGCCGTCAGCGAGGCTCAACTGCGCGGCACCGCGCTCGTATTCGCCTGGGCGGTGCAGCGTTTCGGTGTTGGTGTCGACACGTTGGCCAGCCACCGGGAAGTCGCCTCCGGAACCTCCTGTCCCGGGAAGAACCTCGAGGCACATATGACCTCCGGTGACCTCAAGGCGAGAATCGCCGATCTCCTCGCCACTGGCTTCGATTTGCAGCCACTGTGTGGTCCTCCAGCCGACGCACGAGTCGCCGCGATCGAGGCTGGGCGCTGAAATCGCACCGAACCTCTTCGTCGGTGAGGTAGCGGTAGATCGTGGCACGGGAGACACTTAGCATCTTCGCGATGTCGGTTGCTGATCCGAGGATTCCGCCGCAGTAGGTTTCGGGGCACCGACCAATGTCCCCCCGCAGAACAGGCCGAAATGACCTTCAACACCCCCAGCGGCACTCGTGGCGTCTCTCAGCCCGGCTTCTTCACACGTTTTCTGAAGATGTTCAACAAGTATTCGGCTGGTCGAATCCGCAAGACGGGCAAGTTTGGCGAACTGCCATCCCTGGTACTGACAACGGTGGGCAGCAAGAGCGGACTGGAGCGCAAGACCCCGCTCGCGTACTTTCCCGCTGATGGGGGCGGCTGGTTGATTGTGGCCTCCTATGCCGGGGCTGCGAAGAATCCGGCCTGGTACTACAACCTCGCCGCACACCCCGATCGGGTTTCGATCGAGTTCGGCGGGCGGACTGAATCCGTTGTCGCCGAGCAACTTCACGGCCCGGAACGGGATGCCGCCTGGCGGCAGATTATTGCCGCCTCGCAGCGTTTCGCGGACTATCAGGACAAGACTGACCGCACACTGCCGGTCATCCGGCTGACGTCACGCTAGCCAGAGACTCCCTGTCCCCGGGAAGGTTGCAGCAGCGACGAAACCAGCTAGGACATAGCGGACATGCAACTACCGATACGAACTTCTGCGACTCCTGGATGTCTTCCATTCCGAGACAGTGGTCAATGCTGCTCGGGCCTGGTCGATCTGGTCGTGTGCGTTGGCAGCCATCGCAGCGTTTGCCATCACCTTGCCGCTGCGGCCGAGTCGCTGCAGCGGGTGGGGATGCCATTCACATCGCGACCCCGTCGCTGCGCTGGCCGTTCCTGTCCATCGTCCCAGCCTGCGTGTTCGGCTTGCTGAGTTGTTCAACGAGGTCGGCAGCGATGATTCGCAGTCGCACGTTGCTTGCCTGCGACTGCTGGCGGAGTAAATTGAATGCCTCGTCGGCATCGATGCCATGAATCGCCATCAGCATGCCCTTGGCTTGTTCGATGGGTGCACGGTATTCGAGCGCGCGTTGTATCGACTCAGCGACGTCGCGCTCCGACTTGAATCGAACGAAATCACCGATTGCGCGAGAGACGGCAGTAGTCAGCAGGTCGAGGATCTCGGCGTCCAGGTCGCCGAAGGCCGAGTGATTGTGTCCGTAGAGGTTGAACGATCCAAGCGTCTGCTCGGGTGTGAATAACGGCGCCGCCAGGAAACTGAGTACTCCTTCCTCCGCGGCCGCCGCGGCGAATCGCGGCCAGCGGTCCGCCGCAGCGGCGGCGTCCACCAGCACCACTGACCGGGTTCGCGCTGAGTGCAGGCAAGGACCCTCTCCCGCCTCGTACTGTTCCGAGTCGACGCGCAGGGTGCGGTTGTCGGTGTGGACCGCGGTGAAGGTTCGCCCACCTAGGTCAATGGTCACGCCCGTACTGTCTGCACCATCAATGGCTTCATGAGCGATCACCACAACCCGTTGAAGGACGCTCAATAGTTCATCCTCATCGCTGATGCTGTCCCCAGCACGGACCAACATCTTGGCGAGCATTACCGGTGTGATCCGATTATCGGTCGTCGCCGCTACCGCCAGATCGGCCGTAGCGGCGGTCGTGTCATCCACCGCCGCCGCTGCCGGAAGCGAGTCTTCGGTGCGCGATGCGCCATCAGCCATGAGGAGAGTATTCCCCATGGCAACGATGCGGGAGGGAGCGCAGCGAAGATGGCAAAGGGAGAAAGAACTGGCCAGAGCCCATGGCCCTGGCCAGCGTCTTTCTCGGTGGAGCTGCCGGGAATCGAACCTGTTTCGGCATGCTGGCCTATGACCCAAAGCGGCGCTGAGCTGGGCAATGACGTCGATCATGATTCACCAGAATTGACGTCGATGGACCCCAAGTGTGCCCAAAATGTGCCCACCGAGTCCCGCGATCGACCAGCCACATTCGCTCGCCTCATGCCGCGATCCCCATCGGGGATCCTCCATGGCTATTGGTAGCAGAATGAGCGACATCAGCTGTGAGTCAACGGCTTTGACGGGCATCGACGGTAGAATCGAACACAGGTAATCACTAAAGCGAGGTACTGAGGATGCGTCAGACATCTCTTAAAGAACAGGATTTGGTTGACCACTTCCAGACCTGTGCTCGTGGCTTGAGCGCCTGATGGCCAGTCGGCGTACATATAAGCGCGACCGACGGGGTCGTTTTGCGTCTACCGGCAGCTCCCGTGCGCGCCGAATCGGTCGCAAGATCCGGCGTCACCGCCCGCGCTACATCCGAGGGAGCCTCGGCCAGACTGTCCGTGTTGGCCGAGTAGGCCCCAGCGGCGAATACGCGGGTATACACGTTGGCGCAAAGCTACGCACAAAGCGTCGCGGCGAGTACTACGTCGGAGTTTCGGCGGGCCGCAAGATTGCAACGCCGTTCGCGCCGTACTAACTCATACCTCCGACCGCTTGACCCCCAGCTAGAAGTTTGGGGTTCGCCAGCGTTCTCCCCCGTCCGCCCGTGTTGCCATCCGTCCCAGTTCAGAACTGGTTTTGAACGTCCAGCGACGCCTCTGGACTGAGGTGGATACACAGCGATTTTCGGCCTGGTTGGCGTACGCGTTGGCGTACGTACCCCTACCGGGTATGCCCCGCGAAGCCGGCTGGTGGAGAGCGGCGAAGCCGGCTGGTGAGCCGCTTCAGGACTGCTTGAGTCGATCACTCACGTCAAGCACGAACCCGCAGTTCTGTCCCGCCCGATGAAGGCCGGGCGAATTCTGCGCTCAACTCACTTTCGTGAGGGTGAATGCCGTGGTCGCTACTCCCGATGTGCCGTCGCAGGCCGGACCGTATGCACTCGTTAAAGTGCCCTGCAATGTGTTGGCGTCCCACGTGTACACCTGATCTGCCGGGTAGCGCTTGCCCTCGCAGATGTCTCCAACGGGGTTCCTCACGCTTAGAGTCCACAGACCGCCGTTGAAAATTGCGTCGCCCTGAACATTCCCCCGTTCGCCGGCGATGTGGGCCACGCATCCGTCGGTTTCACAATTTGATGAAATGGTCACGTTGACGGAGTCGCCCAGGTCAGGGATGTATCTATATACACCGTTGAAGCCTTCGTCGGCGAGCGCCGGAACAGCAAGAACTAGGCTCAGGCCGGCGGCGACTGCGGCCAGCGTCGCACCTTTAAGGATATTCATGGAATTACCTCTTAAATTTGGCGATCCGCTTAATCGCAAACGAATTCTACGTTAGCCACACCGGCCGATTGGTGGATTCTTCACTTCCTCCCAGGTCCTTGGATGCGGTCGGCCGGACCCGGCTTCTTGGCGCAAACCATAGACGCCAGCTCGCATTGTTTTCCGGCCTTGTTCTACCACGACGTGATCATCGCGGTCACCCACTTCGTCCCAGACCACCGAGGCTCTCGACCTCGCCGGCGTGGCAAGCCGCCCGTCCGCTTGTTTACGGCGCTCCGGTCGTTTTTTTCACGGGAGATCGAGCAGCGCCCCAATATCTCGAGGTACGGCCAAATGCGTTGTGGGCATGGCATCTTGGCCGAACGCGGGCGCACTACTCGGCCCTTCGATCAGCGACTGCTTGAGGCCGGCGATGGACGGCGGCGCATCGACGGCCAGAGCCTTTGACATGCCGACCATTACCGGCGGCACGCGGTCCGGCAATATTTGACGCTTGCGGTAAATCTCGGGGTAGTTTGGGCGATACCGGGTTCGTCAGCCGACGCGCGAAGGTGGCTGGTTAGAGAGATCACCGGCCGCTGCGGGGAGGCTGGATGGCGCGGTGAACTTATGAACCTGGCCTGATGTGTCTTCCACTTCGTGTCGGGCGTTGCACGCGCTAGACATTGTGGTCAGGAGACATCATGTGGATCCGAACCGTCTCACCTATCGCGGGCGCGTGTGTGCTCGCTGCGGGCTTCTGGGTCGGGGGAACTGTCGCTACCCCATCTGCCCTATTGGGAGCTGCTTTCGCGTTCCCCGGCGGTAACGGCGGTAACGGCAACGGGAACGGCGGCAACGGGAACGGCGGCAACGGCGGTGGACGACACATTCCCGGCGGATTCGGCGGCGGGGGCGGCGGCAACGGCGTCGGCGTCGGCGGGGGCGGCGGTGGCGGTGGCATCGCGAGACACATTCCCGGTGGTTTCGGCGGTGGCGGCGGTAATGACGGTGGAGGACCCGTCCCTGGCGGACTCGGCAGCGGCGACGGCGGGTCACGACTCCCCGGCGGCAACGGCGGCGGCACCAACACGATCGGTAACAACGGCAACGGTGGCGGAGGCAACGGCGGCGGAAGGACCGCCGCTCCCGGCATCGGCGCGGGCGCCCCGCCGGCAGCTAGCGCAGCTTCCGTACCAACAGGGGTCGCCGCGGTGATGGTGCCCGGCATGGACCCGGCGCTCATCACGCGAAACCCCGACGGTTCGCTGGCTTACCACGGAACAACTCCGGTCGGTGTCGACACCGCGGGCTGGTCATCGCCGGTAGTCATTGGTGGCGTGCTACAAATGTTGCACCCAGCCGTTGCCGTTAAGCAGCCCGGACCCGGCGACGGCATGGCCCCGGGCCAACCCGGCGGGATGGGCTGTGCCCAAGGGAATGCGTCGTGGTGCGGCGGCGGCGGCAACAACGGCAACGGCGGTGGAAACGGGAACGGGAACGGCGGCGACGGCGGCGACAACGGCAACCATCATGGCGGCGGCAACAATGGGAACGGTGGCGGCAACGGCGGCGGCGACGGGAACGGCGGCGACGGCGGCGACGGCGGCGACGGCGGGAACCCGCCTAGCGGGAAACTGCCGTCACTTCCAGACTTTGCGTTGCCGTCGCGACCGGATGCCTCGATGCCGCTGCTGCCGG
>JAGQTW010000444.1 GCA_020438785.1 Mycobacterium sp.
GATTCGTGCCCGCGGTGGATGCCGCCCCCGGCCGCTGGGCAGGCCGGTCCAATCGGGCCTGGCCGGCATGGTCGGGCGTACTGTTTAGCAGGACGAAAGCACTGGTCAGTCTCGGGGAGGTGAGATGACCGAGCCGCCGCTACAGGTCGCGTCCCGCGGGCTGCGCGCGCGCGAGCGGGTGGTCGTCAACGTCGACTCGAGGGTGGCTCGCTGGATCGGGGCGCTGGCGCTGCTCGTCGCCGGATCCTGGCTGGTCTCCCTGCTGGCCCGAAGCCACCACCACGCCAACTGGCACGCCGACGGCCGCCTCGCGTGGTCGCTGACGGTCCTGGCCGCCGTGGCGCTGATCGCCAGGGGCATCTTTCTGGGCCGGCCGGTGACCGCCGCGCATGCGATCCTCGCCGGGTTGGCCGTGCTCGCCGGTCTGGGCGCCCACATCATCGCGCTGGACGTGCCGGGGAACATCTTGATCGCGGCGTCGGGTCTGGTACTGATGTGGCCGACGACGGCGCGCGCGCAGCCCGGCGAACTGAGCCGGGTGTGGGCGCTGGTGAACGCGACGAGCGGCGACCCGGTCGCACCGTTCGCGATGCAGTACCTGAAGAGCCATCACTTCACGGCGGACGGCGCGGCGGCCATCGCGTATCGCACCCGGCTCGGCTATGCCGTGGTCAGCGGGGACCCGATCGGGGACGAGACCCGGTTCGCCGATGTCGTCGCCGACTTCGTGGCGATGTGTCACACCCGGGGCTGGCGGATCGTCGTGCTCGGCTGCAGCCGACGACGGCTGGGGTTGTGGAGTGAGCCGGAGGTCATCGGCCAGAGCCTGCATCCCGTTCCGATCGGCCGCGACGTGGTGATCGACGTGCCTGCCTTCGCGATGGTCGGGCGGCAGTTCCGGAACCTGCGCCAGGCGGTGAAACGCACCCACAACGCCGGTATCACCACCGAGTTGTTGAATGAACAGGAACTCGACGACCGGCAGCGCACGGAGCTGGCCGACGTGTTGTTGTTGTCCGCCAAGGGCGCGCACGCCGAACGGGGGTTCTCGATGATCCTCGACGGCACCCTGACCGGCCGCTATCCCGGGGTGCTGCTCATGATTGGCCGCGACCCGGCCGGACGGGTGCAGGGGTTTCACCGCTACGTGGTCGCCGGGGGCGGCAGCGATGTGACCCTCGATGTCCCGTGGCGGCGTCGCGACGCGCCCAACGGCCTCGACGAGCGGCTTTCGGTGGACATGATCGAAACAATGAAAGATGCTGGGGCACAGCGCCTCTCGCTGGCCTTCGCCGCGTTCCCGGAGATCTTCAAGGACAAGGAGCGTGGCCTGCTCAGCAGCTTCTTCTACGAGGTGATCCACCTGGGTGACGCACTGATCGCGCTGGAGTCGCTGTACCGCTATCTGCGCAAGTTTCACGCCCTGGCCGACCAGCGTTACGTGCTGCTGTCCTTCTCGCAACTGTTCCCGGTGCTGCTCGTGCTGCTGTCGCTGGAGTTCATGCCACGCCGGCGTCGGCTGCCCGCCGCTACGGGGTGGGAGTGAAGGTGACGCTGAACCGGTTCTCCACGGTCTGCTTGAACTGATCGGCGCACTGCTCGATCTTGGTCTGGTCCTGTCCCGCGTTCTGCACGCAGTCGATGTAGTCGGTGACTCCCACCTCTTTGGAGAAGCCGAACCAGATGGCGATGAACGCCAGGCCGGCGATCATCGCGACGAAACCGAGGATGATGCCCGCCAGGGCGATCCCGCCGTTGTTGGCCTCGCCCGAGCGGACCCGGCCGCGCGCGATGAAACCCAGGATGACCGCGACGATGCCCAGGATGACGCCGCCGACGACCGAGAACGACGACATCAGCGCCACGATCGCGATCACCAGCGAGGCGATGCCCAGTCCGTTGCGCGGACCGGCCGGCGGCGGGGCGTATCCGGCGTACGGCTGGGGCGGCGGTGGCGGGTAACCGCCCCCGTACTGCCCGGGCGGGTACGGATAGGGGTACTGCGGGGCGGGCGGTGGCTGCGGAGGAGCGGCCGGGGGGATCGGCGCGCGCGGGGTGTCCGGCGTTCCGGACGATTCCGGGTTCTCAGTCATCCGTGCGCTCCCCATCTTGTGTCGGCAACCGGCCGCCAGATTACCCGCCGGTGTCGATCGATGGCCCCGGACAGTGACAGAGAAGGCGCGGATCGTCGCTACGGCGGTGCGTAGCGACGATCCGCGCCCCTCAGGGACGGGACCTGGCGCCGGCCGGGTGGCCGGGCGCTCTCAGAGCGCGGCGTCGACCCGCTCGCGGATGTTCTTGCCCGCCTTGCGGATGCCGAAGGACGCCACGATCTCGAAGACGCCGATCACCACGAGCCAGATACCCACCACGACGGTCAGCGTCGCCAGCGACGGGAACGGGGAGGCGAGCACCACGATGCCGGCGATCAGGGTGATGACACCGACGAAGATCTCCCACCCACGGCCGGGGGTGTCGGGATCACTGATCGCCGACACCGCGGTCGCGACGCCGCGGAAGATGAAGCCGATGCCGATCCAGATGGCCAGCAGCAGGACCGAGTTGGCAATGCTGCGGAAGCACAGCACGGCCAGGATCAGTGCGGCCGCGCCGCTGATGAACAGCAGCACCCGGCCACCCGCCGAGACGTTGAGCGTGAAGGCGTGGAAGACCTGCGAGATGCCGGAGACCAGCAGGAAGGCGCCGAAGAAGATGGCGGCGACGAGGATTGAGATTCCCGGCCAGACCAGCACCAGAATGCCCAGGATCAGCGACAGCACGCCTGACAGCAGCACCGACTTCCAAAGGTGCGGCAGCAGGGGTGGACGAGACGTAGTTTCCATGCGCGCAGTGTGACACAGCGAGGTTTCGACCTCGCGTGGTTGTGCCGGTCGGTTAGCCGATTGATGCGCTAACGCAATGCGGGCTAGGGCTGGATCAGCCGGTGGCGCGGGTGTCCGGCGGCGGCGAACGCCCCGACGTGCTGGTGCTTGTGTTGCTCGGTGAACAGGCCGAGCGCCACCAGTTGGATCCCGCCGATGAGCAGGACGGGCCACAGTGCCGCGGCGACGAGCGCCGCGAGGAGGGTGACCCAGAGCTTGCCCGAGTGACCGATGAGCACCGCAGCGATCATCGTGATCATCGATCCGAGAAGGTAGATGTTGACGATCATTCCGGCCCCCCGACTGGTGTTCCCCCGGCAGTGAATTTGATCTGCCCCCGCCGAGAGTAGACCCGAATACCGGTCCCGGCAATTCCAATTCGAATCGAGAAGTGCGCTCTGAGCTGGGAAAACAGTCCGCGCGATTGGACCGAAGCGCTAAATCGGGAAAAAGGTCGGAATCGATGACGGAAATCCGCGAGCGGGATGCTTCACGGCGTCGATCGCTGCAATTCCGGGACTTTGGTCCCGCGCAGAAAGTGCCTTCTGGCGAACTGTCCGGTGATCTCGCCGTGATGGTCGCCGCAGGAGCGGGCCCGGTGGGCGTGACCCGGGGCCGAATCCCCTGGCCATCACAGTTGCGCAGCGCATCGGCGCCGACCGCGATAAGTTTCCCTGCCGGAGCGAACAAGTTGGCTTACTGTCTCGGTACCGGCAGTGCGCGCTGGGTCCCCGGTCGTCTACGTCCTCGGGTTGAGGGCTGATGACGCCCCGATGCAGAAGGAAGAGGCAACCGTGCTTAGTGGATGTCAAGACCGTCCGAAGGTGGGCCGCTGGTGGCGTACCACTGCGATCGTCGCCATGGCAGGCGGACTGGCCCTGTCGGGTTGCACCACCAACACCGACACCTCGGGCCCGGCGACGTCGACCACCGCGGCGGCCGCCAAGAAGGTCGACGAGATCGCCGCGACGGTGCCCGAGGACATCAAGAAGTCCGGCAAGTTGATCGTCGGGGTGAACGTCCCGTACACGCCCAACGAGTTCAAGGACCCGAGCGGCAAGATCGTCGGCTTCGACGTGGATCTGATGAACGCGATCGCGACCACCCTCGGGTTGACCGCGGAGTACCGGGAAGCCGACTTCGCCAAGATCATCCCCGCCATCCAGGGCGGCACCTTCAACGTCGGCATGTCGTCGTTCACCGACACCAAGGAGCGCGAGCAGTCGGTCGACTTCGTCACCTACTTCTCGGCGGGTACCGCATGGGCCAGGCCGAAGGGCTCCGACATCACCCCCGACAACGCCTGCGGCAAGAAGGTGGCGGCCCAGGCCACCACCACCCAGGAAGTCGACGAACTGCCGGGCCGCAGCAAGGCGTGCGTCGACGCCGGTAAGCCGCCGATCGACATCCTGAAGTTCGACGGCCAGGATCAGGCCACCAACGCCGTGGTCCTCGGCCAGGCCGATGCGATGTCCGCGGATTCACCGGTGACCCTCTACGCGATCAAGCAGAGCAACGGCAAGCTCGAGCAGGCGGGCCAGACCTTCGATTCCGCGCCGTACGGCTGGCCGGTCAAGAAGGGCTCGCCCCTGGCGGCGTCGTTGCAGAAGGCGCTCGAGCATCTGATCTCGACGGGCGACTACAAGACGATCGCCACCAACTGGGGCGTCGAGGCCGGCATGATCGACAAGCCGGTGATCAACGGCGCCACCAGCTGATCGCCGGAACCATCGATGAGCGTTGACGTTTCGTCGCCACCCGAGAGCCCGGCCGCCATCAACGCGGTCCCGCTGCGGCATCCGTGGCGGTGGGTGGCGGCGATCGTCATCCTCATCCTGGCCGGCCTGTTCCTCTACGGTGCCGCCACCAATGAGGCCTACGGCTGGGCCACGTTCGGCAAGTACATTCTGGACACCCGGATCGTCAACGGTGTCTGGGTCACCATCCAGCTGACCGTCTGGTCGATGCTGCTGGCGATCGTCCTCGCGGTGATCCTCGCCGTCATGCGGTTGTCGCCCAACCCGGTTTTCCGGGCGGTGTCGTGGGTGTACCTGTGGGTGTTCCGCGGGACACCGGTGTTCGTGCAGTTGGTGTTCTGGGGCCTGATCCCCACCATCTACAAGAACATCCAGCTGGGAATTCCGTTCGGGCCCACGTTCTTTCACCTCAACATCCAGAACCTCTCGATGTACTTCGTGCTGGCCATCCTGGGCCTGGGTTTCAACGAGGCGGCCTACCTCGCCGAGATCATCCGGGCCGGCATCAGTTCGGTGCCCGAAGGACAGACGGAGGCCTCGACGGCGCTGGGTATGTCGTGGTTGCTCACGATGCGCAGAACGGTGCTGCCGCAGGCGATGCGGGTGATCATCCCGCCCACCGGCAACGAGTTCATCGGCCAGCTCAAGACGACGTCGCTGGCCGTCGCGGTGCCGTTCACGCTCGACCTGTTCGGCCGCCAGCGTGACATCGCCGCCGTCATCTTCCAGCCGATCCCGCTGCTGCTGGTCGCCGCCGCCTGGTACCTGCTGATCACCAGCGTCCTCATGGTGGGTCAGTACTACCTGGAGCGGTACTTCTCCCGAGGGGCGTCCCGCAAGCTCACCTCGAAACAGCTCGGCGCGCTCGCCGAAGCGCAGACGCTGGGGGAGGTGGGACACACGTGACCGCATCGACGGAGTCGACGGCCAGGCCGATGGTCAAGGCCGAAGGCGTCTGCAAGAACTTCGGCGCCCTCAAGGTGCTCAAGGGTGTCACCCTGGAGATCGGCCGGGGCCAGGTACTCGTCCTGGTGGGGCCGTCCGGATCGGGCAAGTCGACGTTCCTGCGCTGCATCAACCACCTCGAGCAGGTCAACGCGGGTCGGCTGTATGTCGACGGCGACCTCATCGGCTACCGCGAGAAGGGCGGCAAGCTCTACGAGATGCCGCCCCGCGAGGCCGCCCGGCAGCGCCGGGACATCGGGATGGTTTTCCAGCACTTCAACCTGTTCCCGCACCGCACCGCCCTGGCCAACATCGTCGAGGCCCCCATCCAGGTCAAGGGTGTCAAGAAGGCCGCGGCGATTGAGCGGGCCAAGGACCTGCTGGCGCAGGTCGGACTCTCGGACAAGGCCGAGGCCTACCCCGCGCAGTTGTCCGGCGGCCAGCAACAGCGGGTCGCCATAGCCCGTGCCCTGGCCATGGATCCCAAGCTGATGCTGTTCGACGAGCCCACCTCGGCTCTGGATCCCGAACTGGTGGGTGAGGTGCTCGGGGTCATGAAGAAGCTGGCAAGCGAGGGCATGACCATGGTGGTCGTCACCCACGAGATGGGTTTCGCCCGTGAGGTCGCCGACCAACTGGTCTTCATGGACGGCGGGGTGATCGTCGAAAGTGGAGACCCCCGCGAGGTGTTGAGCAATCCGCAACACGACCGCACCAAGGCGTTTCTGTCCAAGGTGATGTGAGTCCGCGGGCTCACGGAATGGGGGCGTCAGCCGGTCGGCGTCTCGACCCGCCCGGTTTCTCGCCCGGCCGGAACGTCGACGACCTTGTTGGGCAACGGCTTACGGCCGACCAAGTACCAGGTCCGCATCACGCCCTTGCCCTTGATCTCGACGTCGCCACGCTCCTCGAGTTCGAAGCGATCCCGGAGGCGTTCGTAGACATCCTGCGGTACCTGAATGCGTCCCTCCGGGTCGGTGGACTCCATCCGGGAGGCGACGTTGACCGCGTCGCCCCACACGTCGTAGAAGAACCGGCGCGCGCCGACGACGCCGGCGACCACCGGTCCGGAGGCCATACCGATCCGGAGCGGAACCGGACGGCCGGTGGGGTCGCGCAGGTCACCGACCGCGGGGGAGATGTCGAGCGCCAAGGCGGCCAGCGCTTCGACGTGATCAGCCCGCGGCTGGGGAACGCCGCTGACCACCATGTAGGAGTCGCCGGTGGTCTTGATCTTCTCCAG
>JAGQTW010000445.1 GCA_020438785.1 Mycobacterium sp.
CAGGGCTACTCGTAGCCGGGCACAAAGGGTGTCCCCTAACTGGTGCCCAGCGGGTCGATCGTCGAGGCGATGTAGACCATCACCGCGCAGACGGTGACCATGGTGGCGAAGTCCAGCGATTTCGACCGCACCACCAGGAGCCCGGCCCGCTCGTCGGAGAGGACCAGCCGCAGCACCGCGGCCAGTCCCACCGCGATCCCGATCAGCAGCGAACCGCGCCGCCAGAACCCGGCTGCGACCAGCGCGAAGGCGATCACGAAGATCACCGCCACGGACAGGATCGGCCACTGCGCCCGCACCAGCCGGCGGGTGAACTCGGTGAGCTCCGCCCTGGTCGGCCACCGCCGCCTGGACCGTGCGGTCATTGCGCCGCTTCGGCCAGCTCGACGACGTTGGTCAGCAGGAACGCCCGGGTCAGCGGGCCGACCCCGCCCGGGTTGGGCGAGACGTGCCCGGCGGCGCCCCACACGTCCGGATGCACGTCACCGGTGAGCTTGCCGTCCACCCGGCTCACCCCCACGTCGACCACGGCCGCCCCGGGCCGCACCATGTCGGCGGTCAGCATGTGCGGCACACCGACGGCCGCGACGATGATGTCGGCCTGCCGGGTCAGGCTCGGCAGATCGCGAGTTCCCGTGTGGCACAACGTGACCGTGGCGTTCTCCGACCGGCGGGTCAGCAGCAGCCCCAGCGGGCGGCCCACCGTTACCCCGCGGCCGATCACCACCACATGCGCCCCGGCGATCGGCACGTCGAAGCGGCGCAGCAGGTGCACGATGCCGCGCGGCGTGCACGGCAGCGGGGCTTCTTTGCCCAGCACCAGCCGGCCGAGGTTGGTCGGGTGCAGGCCGTCGGCGTCCTTGTCCGGATCGACCCGCTCCAGGGCGGCGTTCTCGTCGAGGTGCTTCGGCAGCGGCAACTGCACGATGTACCCGGTGCAGTCCGGGTTGGCGTTGAGCTCGTCGAGCGTGGCGTCCAGCTCGGCCTGGCTGACGTCGGCCGGCAGGTCGCGGCGGATCGAGGTGATGCCGACCTTGGCGCAGTCGGAGTGCTTGCCCCGCACGTAGGCGTGCGAGCCGGGGTCGTCACCCACTAGGACGGTGCCCAGCCCCGGGGTGCGGCCCGCGGCGGTCAGCGCCGCCACGCGTTCGGCGAGGTCGACGAAGATCTCGTCGCGGGTGAGCTTGCCGTCCAGGGTGATAGCGACCACGGCTGGCCATTCTTCCATTGACCGGACGGCTGTCGTTGACAGCACCGATCGGCGCGTGGTCAGCTGCCGATATGAACAGTGCGCCAGATGTGTTCAGCCCGGCCAAGCTCGGCCCCATCACGTTGCGCAACCGGACCATCAAGTCGGCGACGTTCGAGGCCCGCACGCCCGACGACGTCGTCTCCGACGACCTGATCAACTTCCACCGGGCGATCGCCGCCGGCGGTGTGGGCATGACGACGGTCGCGTACTGCGCGGTCAGCAAGGGTGGCCGGACCAACGGCGGCCAGATCTGGATGCGCCCGCAGGCCGTCCCCGGTCTGCAACGGCTCGCCGACGCCATCCACGCCGAGGGCGCGGCGATCAGCGCACAGATCGGCCATGCCGGCCCGGTGGCGAACTCGCGCTCGAACAAGGCCCAGGCCCTGGCGCCGGTGCGGTTCTTCAACCCGCTGGCGATGAAGTTCGCCAAGCACGCCGACCGCGACGACATCAACGACGTCATCGCCGCCCACGCCGCGGCCGCCCGGTTCGCGATCGACGCCGGTTTCGACGCCGTCGAGATCCACCTCGGGCACAACTACCTGGCGAGCTCGTTCCTGTCGCCGCTGGTCAACCGTCGCACCGACGAGTTCGGCGGGTCGCTGGAGAACCGGGCCAAGGTGGCCCGCGGCGTCGTGCTGGCGGTGCGCCGCGAGGTGGAGCGGCTGGGCCCGGCCCCCATCGCGGTGACCGCCAAGCTGAACATGTCCGACGGCGTGCGGGGCGGCATCTCCGTCGAGGAGGCGCTGCAGACCGCCAAGTGGCTGCAGGACGACGGCGGGCTGGACGCGCTGGAGCTGACCGCGGGCAGCTCGCTGCTCAACCCGATGTACCTGTTCCGCGGGGACGCCCCGCTCAAGGAGTTCGCCGCGGCCCAGAAGCCCCCGATCAGCTGGGGCATGCGGATGACCGGCAACAAGTTCCTGCGCGAGTACCCCTACCAGGACGCCTACCTACTGCGCGACGCCATGCGGTTCCGAAAGGAGCTCACCCTGCCGCTGATCCTGCTGGGCGGGGTCACCAACCGCGAGACCATGGACCGGGCGATGGCCGACGGATTCGAGTTCGTGGCGATGGGCCGGGCCCTGCTGGCCGAGCCGGATCTGCTCAACCGGATCCAGGCCGACGGCGATGCGCATTCGGTGAAGTCGTTGTGCACGCACTGCAACAAGTGCATGCCGACGATCTACTCGCGGACCCTGTGCGTCGTGACCGGCGCCCCGGGTTGATCAGGGGCCGGCGCCGGCAGTACCGATAGAGTTGGTTCCGATGAGCCGACCAGTCGCGCCTGTTCTCACCGTTCGCAGCGACGGGTCGCAGCGCACCTTCGCAGCGGGGCACGACGTCGTGGTCGGCCGTGACCTGCGCGCCGACGTCCGGGTGGCCCACCCCCTGATCTCCCGCGCGCACCTGGTGCTGCGGTATGACCATGGCCGCTGGATGGCGATCGACAACGGGTCGCTCAACGGGATGTTCGTCAACGGCCGACGGCTGCCCGCGGTCGACATCACCGACCGGATGACCGTCAACATCGGCAACCCCGACGGCCCCGCGCTGAGCTTCGAGCTGGGCCGCGACCAGGGCTCCGTCGGCCGCCCGCCGCCGACGTCGTCGGTGCGGGTCGCGGCGCCCCCGTCGACACCGTCCTGGCCGGCCGCACCCAGCGCCGGGCAGTCCACCGCGAGTTCGTATGCGCCGCCGTCGCAGTCCCGCCAGCCGGCCTACCCGCCGCCGCGCAGCCAGCCGACCTACCATCCGCCGACCGGGCCCGCCCCGGCCGCGCCCACCCAGATGCGGCCGGTGGCGGTCAAGCCGGGCGGGTCGTCGAACCTGGCGACCTCGATGCTGAAGATCCTGCGTCCCGGCGGGGCCCCGGCCGAGGTGCCGCCCGGCGCGGTCAAGATCGGCCGGGCCACCGACAACGACATCGTCATCCCGGACGTGCTGGCCTCGCGCCACCACGCCACCCTGATCCCGACCCCGGGCGGGACGGAGATCGCCGACAACCGCAGCATCAACGGCACCTTCGTCAACGGCGCCCGGGTGGACACCGCGCTGCTCGACGAGGGTGACGTCGTCACGATCGGCAACGTCGACCTACTGTTCACCCGCGGCACGCTGGTGCGCCGCACCGAGACCGAGGCCGCGACCGCGACCGGCGGGCTGGACGTGCGCGCGGTCACCTGGACGATCGAAAACCACAAGACGCTGCTGGACAACATCTCGCTGACCGCGCGGCCGGGCACGCTGACCGCGGTGATCGGGCCGTCGGGTGCGGGCAAGTCCACGTTCGCGCGACTGGTCGCCGGCTACACCCACCCGACCAGCGGCACGGTGAGCTTCGAGGGTCACAATGTGCACGCCGAGTACGCCTCGCTGCGCTCCCGCATCGGCATGGTGCCGCAGGACGACGTGGTCCACGGCCAGCTGACCGTCAATCAGGCGCTGATGTACGCCGCGGAACTTCGGCTGCCACCGGACACCACCAAAGAGGACCGCCAGCAGGTGGTCGCGCAGGTGCTCGCCGAACTGGAGATGACCCAGCACGCCGAAACCCGGGTGGACAAGCTCTCCGGCGGGCAGCGAAAGCGCGCGTCGGTGGCACTCGAACTGCTGACCGGCCCGTCGCTGCTGATCCTCGACGAGCCGACCTCCGGCCTGGATCCCGCGCTGGACCGCCAGGTTATGACGATGCTGCGCCAGCTGGCCGACGCCGGCCGCGTGGTGCTGGTGGTCACCCA
>JAGQTW010000446.1 GCA_020438785.1 Mycobacterium sp.
CCGATCGGGTCGGTGCGGAACTCCTCGAGGTGGCCGTGCTCCTCCTGCCCACCCGAGACGCGCGGGACTTCTTTGAGAGTGCTGGTCACGATTCCTCCGGATACTTCAATTGTTGACGTTCCTTGGGCGCATCGGACAGCGGCGCCTCGGGCTGGACTTCCATCGACGTAATGAACCCGCCGCGCGGAGTCTCGGCGACGAACGCGATCGCGCGGGCCAGGTCGGCAGCCCGCAGGAAGTAGTCGTGCCGCGCCTGGCCCCACTTGGCCCAGTCCTCCAGCGCGGGACCGATCAATTCGGCGGGCAGGCTCCAGCCCATCGAGGTCTTCGTGGGGCCCGGGTGCACGATCGACGCGCGAACGCCGGTGCCCTCCAGTTCCATCTGCAGGTTGGTCACCATTGCGACCAGCCCGGCCTTCGCCGAGCCGTAGGCGCCCATGTGCGGGCGCTGGCGCAGCGCCACGTCGGAGCCGACGAAGATCACGTCACCCCGTTGCCGCTCGACCATGCCCGGCAGGACGGCGTTGGCCAGCCGGAAGGCCCCGATCAGATGGATCTGCACCTGGGACTCGAACTCCTCGGGGCTGATCTCGTAGAGCCGGCCGAAGTAGGTGTCGCCGGCGCCCGCAACCAGCAGTTCGATGTCACCGAGCTCCTCGGTGGCCCGGTGCACGAAACCCTTCACCGAGTCCTGATCGGTGACGTCGAGCGGGATCGCCACCGCCTCACCGCCGCCGGCGCGGATCTGGTCGACCAGCTCCTGGCACTTCTCGACGCGGCGGGCACCGAGCGCGACCGGAAAGCCACGGGACGCGAGTTCCAGCGCCGTCGCCGCACCGATACCCGATGACGCGCCCGCGACGAGCGCGGGCCGACGGGCGGGATTGGGTTCGAAACGGGGCATCAGGCCTTCTTCACTGTGATCGGCAGGTTCGCGAATCCGCGCACGCTGCTGGAATGGACACGGACGGCGTTGGCCTCGTCGACCTCGAAACCGCCGACCCTTTCGACGAGCGCCTGCAACGCCACCCGCCCCTCCATGCGGGCCAGGTGCGCGCCAAGGCAGAAGTGCGCGCCGCTGCCGAAACTCAGCAGCTTCGAGCCGATGTCGCGTCCGATGCGGAACTCGTCGGGCTCGTCGAAGACCCGCTCGTCGCGGTGCGCGGCCCCGGGAACCAGCAACAGCACGTCGCCGTCGTGCAACGTGGTGCCGTAGAACTCGATGTCTTCTACGACGGTGCGGGCCAGGATCTGGCTGGAGGTGTCGTAGCGAAGGGTCTCCTCCACCCACAGCGGAACCCGTTCGTGATCGGCGAACACCGAGGCCAGTTGATCCTGGTTGCGACCGGCCCAATAGACCGCGTTGCCAAGCAGTTTGGTGGTGGTCTCGTTGCCCGCGACCACCATCAGGAACAGGAACGCCATGATCTCGTCATCACCGAGGCGGTCACCGTCGATCTCGGCCTCGATGAGTGCCGAGGTCAGATCGTCGGTGGGCTTCTTGCGGCGCTGCGCCACCATGTCGGCGTAGTAGACGAACAGGTTGATGGAGGCCTCGATAGCCGCGGGTGGCACGTCGGTGACGCCGTCCTCGCGGTGCATCACCCCGTCGGCCAGCGCCCGCAGGTGCTGACGGTCCTCCTTGGGCACGCCAACCAGTTCGGAGATCACGTCCATCGGCAGCTTGCCCGCGAATTCGGTGATGTAGTCGAAGCTTTCGTGCTCCAGCGCGGCGTCGAGATGTTCGGTGGTGAGCTCCAGCACCCGGGGCTCGAGTTCGCGGATCCGGCGCGGGGTGAAGCCCTTCGACACCAGGGTGCGCAACCGCAGATGGCCCGGGTCGTCCATGGCCAGGAACGACATGGTGCGGTGTGCCTCGGGCGTGCGAGAGATGGGGTCGAGTGCGACGCCCAGCTTGTTGGACAACGCGGTGCTGTTGCGGAATCCCTTGTGCACATCGGCATGGCGGGTCAGCGCCCAGAAGTTCTGCTCCTCGTTGCGGTAGAGCGGAGCCTCGTCGCGCAGCCGCTTGTAATACGGGTACGGATCCTCGTGGAAGGCGTAGTCGTAGGGATCGAGGACCAATTCGACGGGCCGTTCTCCGGTCGACGCGGCCATCAGCGCTCTTCTCTCAGGATCAGACCGACGACATAGGCCATCCGGTCGGCGACTTGGTGGTAGGTCAGCGTCCCGCTACCGGCGTGCACGAGCGCGCCGTAGTAGGTCATCTCCAGCGCGGAGACGATCTGCGGGTCGGCGTCCGGACCCAGTGCCGATTTGATCCGCTTGTGGATCTCCGCGCCGATGCGGTCGCGCACCCGGGGCACGCCGGCGTCGTTGCTGAGCACCGCGGTGGTGCACGCGACGGCCACCTCGGGTTCGTCGGCGATCACCAGGGCCAGGCTGCGCAGCGCCTGCTGCACGCGGTCGAGCCGGCTGTCGTTGACGTCGGTGAAGAACGGGGCCTGGCGGATCAGGTCGAGATACACCTCTGCGATCAGGTGGTTCTTCGACGAGAAGTAGGTATACGCGGTGGCCGGTGCGACCTTGGCCCTCGCGGCGACGGCACGCACCGTCAGGTCGGCGTAGGACGTCTCGCGCAGCATCTCCAGGCCGGCGTGCAGCACCTTGCGGAAGGTCTCCTCCTGGCGGCGATTGCGCGGCACATCGGCACCCTCGGGTGTGATCGCCACCACGATATCGCTGGACACATGTCCAAGTTATCCGAAGGCCCTGCCCCGGGGCAAGCACGGATCGAAAAAACGCTGTTCAGGTAGGATGACTGTGGCCGCCGGCGAAGGACCTTGCACCACAAGCGGGTGGGCGGCTATGGTGCGAATGACGGTTTCTCGGACAGGTGTCCAATCAAAGGCGGGAGTCGCGGATGGCGATAGCGGCCGACAACAGCAGCGATCTGTTCATCGACGGGAAGCTCGTACCCGGCGGCAGCGGCCGGTATCCGACGATCAACCCGGCCACCGAGGAAGTTCTCGGTACGGCCGCCGACGGCGACGCCGCCGACATGGAGCGCGCCATCGGGGCCGCCCGTCGCGCCTTCGACACCACCGACTGGTCAACCGACACCGAACTGCGGGTGCGTTGCATCCGCCAGCTCCGCGATGCCATGAAGGCGAACATCGAGGAACTGCGCGAGCTGACCATTGCAGAGGTCGGTGCGCCCCGGATGCTGACCGCGATGGCTCAACTCGAGGGGCCGGTCGACGACCTGTCCTTCAGCGCCGACACCGCCGAGTCCTACCAATGGCGCCAGGATCTCGGCGTCGCGTCCCCGATGGGCATCAAGACCCGGCGCACCATCGCCCGCGAGGCCGTCGGCGTCGTCGGCGCGATCACCCCGTGGAACTTCCCGCACCAGATCAACCTCGCCAAGCTCGGGCCCGCCCTGGCGGCCGGGAACACCATCGTCCTCAAACCGGCACCCGACACCCCCTGGTGCGCAGCAGTTCTCGGCGAGCTGATCGCCGAGCACACCGACATGCCGCCGGGTGTGGTGAACATCGTCACCTCCAACGACCACGCGGTGGGCGCGATGCTGTCCAGTGACCCGCGGGTGGACATGGTGTCGTTCACCGGATCCACGAACACCGGACGCGCGGTGATGTCCGATGGCTCGGCCACGCTGAAGAAGGTGTTTCTCGAGCTGGGCGGCAAGTCGGCTTTCCTGGTACTCGACGATGCGAATCTCGCCGGGGCCTGCTCGATGTCGGCGTTCACCGCTTCCATGCACGCCGGGCAGGGATGCGC
>JAGQTW010000447.1 GCA_020438785.1 Mycobacterium sp.
ATCGCCTCCGCGCCGTGCGCGTCGAGGTCCGCGCGGGTCACCGCCAGCGCCGACTGCGCCGCGGCGGCGGCATCACCGCCCCAGCTGCCGAACACCCGCAGGGTGTCCAGGCCGCGGGCCGCCTCGAGCGCCGCGCCCGCGCGCTGCCGGGAGGCGTCGAAGACCTCCCGGACGGCCTGCGAACTCCACCGCTGCACCTCGGCGATCGACAAACCAGTCATCGATCCGCAGTCTCGCAGCGGTCCACAACGGCGTCACTTCACCTCGACGCGGCACGAGTCCGCCCCCTGCGGCCGGAGCCGGAGGGGGCGGAGGGTGCCGTCAGTTCATCGAATGCGGGAAGCTCGCGGCGGTGTGCGGGTCGAGCAGCGAGTTGTGGTGGCGGTGCCACTGGGCGCCCGGAACCGCCTCCGGCGCCGGCTTGGCGTGATCCTGCGGGACGGCCACCAAACCGGGCTGCGGGTTCATCTCGGCCGCGGCGGCCGTCCCGGCCAGGCCGAGGGCGGCCCCACCGAGAATGCCCGCCGAGAGCAGCGGAAGGACGAGCGAGCGGGCGATGGTGCGATTCATTTGGATTCTCCTGTCTGAGTTGCTGTTTGACCGGTTTCGGTCATGCATCAACCATCGCCGCCCGCGAGGGCTGAGTCTGTCGCGCAAACACATGGACGGGGGGATGAACCGGATGTCATCCGTTCGGATGAACGCGGTTCATGACAAAGCAAGTAAAGCGGCGCTGATTAGGCAAAACGCCTGGTTACACTCCCGAGGTGAGCCAGGACGGCAGTCCGCCGAAGCGGCCGGGCCGCTTCGGGGCGCGCCTGGCGTTACCGCCGACACCCGTTGACGGTGTTGCCCACGACGCCGTTCAGGCCGTCTTCCTCGACTTCGAACACCGGGCCCAGCGGCGGCGCGCGGTCCTGCGGCTCATGCTCGTCGGCGTCATGGTGCTGGCCATCTTCGCCGGAACCAACCGGGCCAGCTGGGGCCCGCAGTTCGCGCTGGTCGCGGTGTATGGGGTGATCGCGATCGGCGCCGCCTTCCTTCATCTGCGCCGCGAACCCGACGCCCGCCGACTGCACGCCGTCCTACCGATGATGGTGGTCGACATCGCCGCCATCTCGCTGCTGCAGCTGCCCTCGACCGGCAGCTATCTCATGCTGGGCCTGCTGGCCTTCCTGCCGTTCTTCATCGCCACCCATCTTGGGCAGTGGGCCGCGATCATGTCGGTGACGGCCATCATCACGGGCGCCCTGGCGATCGTCACCGACTCCGACCTCCGGCGGCAGATGACACCGCTGCAGATCACCACCGTGCTCGTGATGCTGGCGCTGCTGTGCGTGTGCGCCTACGCCATCTCCGCGGTCCAGCAGCACCGGATGCAGAAGTTCGCCGCCCTGATCGCCAGCCGCGAACTCTTGCTCGCCGACGTGATGGCCGCCGAGGAACGCGAACGACGGCAGGTCGCCGAGGCCCTGCACGACGGTCCCCTGCAGACCCTGCTGGCCGCCCGCCAGGACCTGCGCGAGGCGACCGGACCGAACGGCGACCCGGCCGGCGCGGCCCGCGCGGCCGAACTGGTCGGTGACGTGTCCCGGGAGCTTCGCCAGCTCACCAGGCAACTGCACCCGTCGGTCCTCGAGGAGGCGGGCCTGGAGCCCGCCGTGCGCGGTCTGGTGGAGACGCTCGTCGAGCGCACCGGCGCCGCGGTGCAGTGCGAGATCGACTATCCCGACCGGCACCGCGAGGACGCGATGATCTACGGCGTGGCAAGGGAACTGCTCACCAACGTCGCACGGCACGCCGGGGCGACGACGGTGTGGCTGACGTTGCGCGACGACGGCGATGCGGTCACGCTCGACGTGCGAGATGACGGCGTGGGCATCGATCCCGCCGTCATCTCGCGGCGGGTCGCCGAGGGGCACATCGGCCTGGCCTCACAGCGCTCCCGGATCGAGACCATGGGTGGCAGTTGGGAATTCGAGCCGGTCGACCGGGGAACGTGGGTGCGGGTCATGGTGCCGGTCCGCCCCGAGAAGGAGATGCCATGAGCATTTCGAATCGCAAGGTGCGGGTGGTCGTCGGCGACGACCACCCGATCTACCGCGACGGCATCGTGGCCGCGCTGAACCGCAGCGAGCAGACCGAGGTCGTCACCGCCGTCGCCGACGGGCAGGCGGCGCTCGCCGCGATCGTCGAGCACGCGCCCGATGTCGCCCTGCTGGACTACAAGATGCCCGGCCTGGACGGTATCGCCGTGGCGCACGCGGTGACCCGGGACGGACTGTCCACCCGCGTGCTGCTGCTGTCGGCGACCACCGAGGGCTCGGTGGTGTACAAGGCCATCCAGGACGGCGCCGCCGGCTATCTGTCCAAGGACTCCGACCGCGACGAGATCGTCAACGCCGTGGTGGCCTGCGCCCGCGGCGAGAAGGTGCTGCCGCCCGACCTGGTGACCAGCCTCGCCACCCAGGTGCACCGGCACGCCCAGACCCACGGCCCGCTGCTCAGCGAGCGGGAGCGCCAAACCCTGCGAATGATCGCCGACGGCAAGACCGTTCGCGACATGGCCAAGGAACTGTTCCTTGCCGAGACGACGATCAAGACCCACATCCGCCGCCTCTACGAGAAACTCGGCGTCTCCGACCGCGGCGCGGCCGTCGCCTACGCGATGCGCAACAACCTGCTGGAATAGCCCGGTGTCATCCGTTCGGACGACACCGGATTCATCCGCGCGGTAGCGCGTTCGGGCGCTGTGGCCAGGGCCGGCCGGAAGCCAGGCTGGTGCGCATGACAACCACCACGCACACCCCAGTCAAGGTCCACACCGCCACCAAGTACGCCACCGAGGCGCTCGGTACGTTTGTCCTGATGTTCACCGTCGGCGCAACGGTTCTGAGCGGCTCGGCGCTCGCGCCGGTCGCGATCGGCGCCGCGCTGATGGCGATGATCTACGCCGGCGGCCACATCTCCGGCGCGCACTACAACCCCGCGGTCACCATCGCGGTCCTGGTGCGCGGACGCATCACCGTCGCCGAGGCGCTCGGCTACGTCGCCGCACAACTCGGCGGTGGGCTCGCCGCCGCCGCGGCGGTTCGGCTCTGCGTCTCGCCTCCCCCGGCCACGCCGGCCGGGCATGCCATGACCGCCGCCGTGATCGCGGAGTTCGTCTTCACGTTCGTGCTGTGCTTCGTCGTCCTGAACGTCGCGACGAGCAAGGACCATCCGGACAACTCGTTCTACGGGCTGGCCATCGGCTTCACCGTCGCCGCCGGCGCGGTCGCCGTCGGGCCGATCTCCGGTGCGGTCTTCAACCCCGCCGTCGGACTCGCCGGGACCACCCTCGGGATGCTGACCGGCACGACCGCGGTGATCTACCTGATCGGGCAGGCCCTGGCCGGCGTCGCCGCCGGCATCGCGTTCCGCGTCCTCAACCCGGAAGACAAGTAGTGACTGGCGGCTCGCCGCCCGCCTTGCTATCCATGGGCCATGTCCTGGTTCGCCGACCTCGAAGCCCTGGTCGCCTCGGCGGTGACCGCCACCGGCCACGGCGAGGACCTGGCCGCCGCGCA
>JAGQTW010000448.1 GCA_020438785.1 Mycobacterium sp.
GCTGCCGATGCCGATTCCGGCGGCCATCGCGACCACGCAGAAGCCGGCCGTCAGGGTGCCCTTCACCCGCAAAACCATGAGAAAACTCCTCAGTTCCAGTTCGGTCCAGTGTCGCACAGCGGCGGGAGTGGTTACCGGGACACGATGTGCCAGCGAACCCGACCCAGCCGGAAGTCAGCCCGCTGAACTGTGCGGATAGTCGAAGCGGGGGTGACCAGCGTTACTTTTCGCTGGTTGGCGGACGGCCCGGGAACAGTCCCCTACTGACGACGAGGCAGGACAGGGCGGCCAGGATCAGGGCCGCCGACGCGGTGATCATCACCGGTACCCCACCATGCTGGTAGAACACGCCGCCGCCGAGCGAGCCGGCCATGATGCCGACCTGGAACGCCGCGACATACAGCCCGGAGGCGCCGTCGGGATCATCCGGGCAGTGCCGCATGGCCGCGGACTGCAGCAGCGGGGGCATCGCGGTTGCCGCGGCGCCCCACAAGATGATGGCCGCCACGCCGGTGAACAGCGTCCCGAGCGTGTGCCGCCCGTCGAAGCCGAGGGCGGCCAGCACCATGAAGGCGAACGCCAGCGCGGACAGGCAGCCGACGATCGCGGCCTTGGGACGGCGATCGCCCGGGCGCGCCAGCAGTGCCATCGCCGTCAGGCCGGCGATGCCGTAGGCGGCCAGCAGCCACGCCAGGTGCGGACCACGGACCCCGACGACGTCGCGAATGATCACCACGATGAACGTGTAGGAGATGAAATGCCCGGTGACGCCGACCAGGGTCAGGACGCTCAGCGTCACCAGGCCCCGGTTGCGGTGCGGGCGGACCCGGCCGGGACGGGTCGCGACGGGCGATCGGGTGAGCGGCATGGCGGGCAGGGTGAAGCGGGCCGCGACCGTCACCGCGAGCGCCGCCACCGTGATCGCCCCGACCGCCAGCCGCCAGCCCCACACCTCGCTCATCGCCGCGGTCAGCGGATTGCCCACCACCAGCGCCAGGCCGGTGCCGACGTAGACGGCGGCGGTGGCGCGAGCGGCATGGCTCGGCGGCACCAAGCGCACAGCGATCGGAGCGATCACCGACCACATGAGGCCGTGGGTCAGCGAGCACAGCACCCGGCCGAGGGCCAGGACGGCGAACGTCGGCGCCAGCGCCGAAATCAACTGGGAGACGGTCAGACTGAGCAGCGTGAACAGCAGTGCTCGCCGGCGCGGCCACGCCGCGCTCCAGCGCACCAGGGGCACGGTGGCCACCGCGGCGACCAGCGCATAGCTGGCCAGCAGCGTGCCCACGGTGCCCTCGCTGACGTGCAGATCCGCGGCGATGGCGGGCAGCGCCCCGACCGGCATGATCTCGGCGGTGACGTAGACGAATGCCGCGGCCGCCAGGACGGCCAGCGCCGTGGTGACGCGGGGTGTCCAGGGGGCGGTGGGTATCGGCGGTGAGTCCACGATGATCACCTTGGCCGGCCCCTCCGGTCCGGCGCTGAGGTCACCTCATCACGGTATCGGCCGCCGGGCCCCGCGAACACCTCGGAGACCCGTTCGAGACCGTGCCGAGAGGTCGCCGAGATGGGTCAGGAGCGAACCAACCGCGCGATGGCCGCGGAGGCTTCGGCGAGCTTCCTCTCGGCCTCCTCACCGCCCTCGGCGACGGCGTGGCTGACGCAGTGGCTCAAATGCTCCTCGAGCAGTCCGAGGGCCACCGACTGCAGCGCGCTGTTGACGGCACTGATCTGGGTGAGGATGTCGATGCAGTACTTGTCCTCGTCGATCATCTTCGCGATGCCGCGAACCTGACCCTCGATGCGGCGCAACCGCTTGGCGTAGTTGTCCTTGTCCGCCGAATACCCTCGCGCGCCAGTCATTTCAGCCTCCCAGCATCTGGTTCATCTGGTCGATCTCGGTCTGCTGCGCGGTGATGATGTTCTTGGCCAGCGCGATCATGTCGGGGCTCTGCCCGGCGGCGACCTCGGTGTTGGCCATCTCGATGGCGCCCTGATGGTGACCGATCATCGACTGCAGCCAGAGTTTGTCGAAGTCGGCGCCCCGCAGCAACTTGAGTTTCGTCATGGTGGCATCGTCGACCATCCCGGTCATCGGCATGCCGTGGTCGGCGTGTTGCGGCTCGGCCTCCCACTGCGCCAACAGGGCCTTCATCGCACCGATCTCGGGCAGTTGTTGGGCGGCGATGGCGTCGGCCAATTTGGTCACGGCCGGGTCGGTGGTCCGCCCGGGCACCAGCGCGGCGAGCTCCAGGGCCTGCTGATGGTGCGGGATCATCATCTGCGCGAACATCACGTCCTGGGCGTTGTGCGAGGCCACCGGCGGGGCGGCGGTGGTAGACGATGCGGCGTGCTGGCCGTGGTCCTCGGTCTTGGTGCAGGCCGAGACGGCGGCGACGGCGGCGAGTGCGGCGATAGAACCCACGATCCGGGTGCTGATTGACGGCATGACCGCCACCCTACCCGATACCCCCTTGGGGTATGGGAATCGGATCTCGTGATCCCTTCGGGCGACGCGTAGTTGTGGCCGATCGCCACACCGGCATACTTGTCCGGTGAGCAAAACCCCGGACCTGAAACCACGCAGCCGCGACGTCACCGACGGCTTGGAGAAGGCCGCTGCGCGCGGGATGCTGCGCGCGGTCGGCATGGGCGACGATGACTTCGCCAAGCCGCAGATCGGGGTGGCGTCCTCGTGGAACGAGATCACCCCGTGCAACCTGTCGCTGGATAGGCTGGCCAAGGCCGTCAAGGAAGGCGTGTTCGAGGCCGGCGGCTATCCGCTGGAGTTCGGCACCATCTCGGTGTCCGACGGCATCTCGATGGGTCACGAGGGCATGCACTTCTCGCTGGTGTCCCGCGAGATCATCGCCGACAGCGTCGAGACGGTCATGATGGCCGAGCGCCTGGACGGTTCGGTGTTGTTGGCCGGCTGCGACAAATCGCTGCCCGGCATGCTGATGGCCGCCGCGCGCCTCGACCTGGCCGCGGTTTTCCTCTATGCGGGTTCGATCCTGCCGGGCAAGGCGAAGCTGTCCGACGGCACGGAGATGGACGTGACCATCATCGACGCCTTCGAGGCCGTCGGGGCGTGCGCGCGCGGCCTGATGCCCCGCGAGGACGTCGACGCCATCGAGCGGGCGATCTGCCCGGGTGAGGGTGCCTGCGGCGGCATGTACACCGCCAACAC
>JAGQTW010000449.1 GCA_020438785.1 Mycobacterium sp.
CCGAAGATCTCCTCGCGGGCGATCGTCATGTCGTTGCGCACGTCCGCGAACACCGTCGGGCGCACGTAGTAACCGGTGTCCAGACCGTCGGGGCGGCCCGGGCCGCCGGCGACGACCTTCGCGCCCTCCTCGATGCCCTTGTTGATCAGGCCCTGCACCTTGTCGAACTGCACCTTGGAGGCCACCGGTCCGATCGCCGAGCTGTCGGACAGGTCGCCGACCTTGACACCCTCGGCGGTGGCCTTGGCCACGGCGACGGCCTCGTCCATCCGGGTCTTGGGCACCAGCATCCGCGAGGGGGCGTTGCAGCTCTGCCCGGAGTTCATCATCATCACCGCGACACCGGCGGCCACGCTCTGACCGAACGCCTCGTCGTCGAGCACGATGTTCGGGCTCTTGCCACCGAGTTCCTGGCTGACCCGCTTGACCGTGGGGGCGGCGTTGCGGGCCACCTCGATGCCGGCCCGGGTCGAGCCGGTGAACGACACCATGTCGATACCGGGATGGCTGGACAGCGCGACACCGACGCCGGGCCCGTCGCCGAAGACCATGTTGTAGACGCCGGACGGCAGCCCCGCGGCGTCCATGATCTCGGTGAAGATCTGCCCGGAGTACGGGGCGACCTCGGACGGCTTGAGCACCATGGTGCAGCCGGCGGCCAGTGCCGGGAACACCTTGCAGGCGATCTGGTTGATCGGCCAGTTCCACGGTGTGATCAGCCCGCACACGCCGACCGGCTCCTTGACCACCATGGTCTCGCCGCGCTGCTCTTCGAAGCTGAAATTCTTCAACACGTCGATGGCGGTCGACAGGTGGCCGAGGCCCATCATCACCTGCGGGCCGGCGGCCAGGGACGGCGGTGCGCCCATCTCCTCGTGCACCGCGTCGGCGAGGTCCTTCGTCCGCTTCTGGTACTGGTCGAGGATCGCCTGCAGCACGTCGAGGCGGTCCTCCTTGGTGCTCACCGACCAACCGGCGAACGCCTTGCGCGCGGCGTTGACCGCCTTGTCCACGTCCGCGCTGGAGCCGAGGGCGATCTTGCCGCCGACCTGTTCGGTGGTCGGGTTGTCCACGGCGAGCGTGCGCAGCTCGACCGGGTCAACCCACTGTCCGTCGATGTAGAACTTCAAGTAATCACGCATGAGAACATCCTGTCACCGCTCGGGTTTTCACTGGGTGCCTTCGGCGTACCAGGTGCGGAATCGGTCATACTTCGGCATCTCCTCCGAGTTGGCCTTGGGGTCGATGCACACGTGCACCACGCCGACCTTGCCGCTGGCGTAGGCGCGGGCGATCGCGGGGCCGATCTCCTCTTCCTTCTCGACGTACTCGCCGTGACAGCCGAAGCCCTCGGCGACCTTGTCCATCCGGACGTCCTTGCTCCAGTGCACGCCAGGTTGCGGGGAGGGTTGTTCGAAGGTGCGTTTGTAGACGCCGACCTCCAGGCCCCATTGGTGGTCGACGCCGACGACGCATACCAGCGGCAGGTTCAGCCGGGCCGCGGTCTCCAGCTCCGCGATGTGGAACAGGAACGCCGAGTCGCTGGTCAGCAGCATCACCGGCCGGTTGCCGCCATCGGCGACCGAGGCGCCGATGGCGTACGGCAGGCCGGTACCGAGGTGGCCGAAGTTCTGGTTCCAGATCACGTCGCGCGGCTTGGCCTGCGAATAGGTCCACTGGAAGATGACCGTCGCTCCGCCGTCGCGCACCAGGATCCCGTCCTCGAGTGCGTCGAACGCCCTCGTCGCCTCGACGACGTAGCGCGCCGGGTGCACCGGGGTGCGCCCGCTCGGCGCCTCCTGCGCGACTCGCGCCAGTTCCGCCGCGTCGGCCTCGATCAGGGCCGCCAGGTTGGGCGACGGGCTACGCGGGGTGTCCCGCAGCGCGTCGACCAGTTGCGGGACTACGCCGCGCAGGTCGCCGACCAGTGCGACGTCCATGGGCCGGTTGACGCCGATGGCGGTCGGGTCCTGCTCGACGTACACCCATTTGCGATTCGCATCGTTGGCGGCCCAGTGCTGGGTCCGCCCGTAGTGCATCGGCTCGCCGAGTTCGGTGCCCAGCGCGACGCACAGGTCGGATTCCTCGACCGCGGAGTTGGCGGCCGGTGAGAACAGGTACGGGAACGTCCTGTCCTGCAGCCCCGGAATGAACGACGTCCCGCCGGAGGTCTGGATCACCGGGCAGGCCATCAGTTCGGCGAGCGCCCTGACCTGTTCCTGGGTGCGCGAGGTGTGCACGCCGTGGCCGACGAGCAGGATCGGGTTCGCGGCGGCGCAGATCAGGGCGGCTGCCTCGGCGACCTCGCGTGTCCCTGCGCCCTGGTCCACCAGCCGGTAGCTCGCCGGGGCGGGAGCGGCCCGGACGTCGAGTTCTTCGAGGATGACGTGCGACGGGAACTCGACGTAGGAGGGTCCCGGGGTGCCCGACATCGCCCGGCGGATGGCCTCGTGGATGATCTCGTCGGTCTGGTCGGGGTACTCGATGGAGCTGCTGTACTTCACCGACGCCGCGAAAAGCGGTTCCTGCCGCACGAATTGGATGCGGCCGCGCCGGACCCGGCGTTCGGTGACACGGGCCCGTTGCCCGCCCAGGAAGATCACCGGCGAGTTCTCGACGAGGGCGCACTGGATCGCCCCGGCCATGTTGGCCATGCCCGGACCGAGCGTGCCGATGCACAGCCCCGGCTTGCCGGTCATCCGTGAGGCCGCCTCGGCCATGAAGCCCGCGCTCAACTCGTGGTGCGGCGCCACCACCGACCACCCGCGGGCGTCGGCCTCGGTGAACATGTGCACGAAGTTCGGGTCGGGGATTCCGAAGATGGTGTTGATGCCCTCGGCCTCGAACAGGTCGAGGATCCGCTTGTACACGGGTACCGCCATCGTCATCGTCTCCAGTTCTCGTAACGCTGTGCCAGTTGTGCGCGGTGCGCCGCCGGGGATCCGAACAGCGAACGGTTGAGGGCGGCCCGTTTGAGGTAGACGTGCAGGCCGCTCTCCCAGGCCTTCTGGAAGGCGACGAATTCGGCGTCTCCGGCGCCGGTCTGGGTGGTCCGCCAGTCCGCGGGCACATGCGCGCGGCACCATTGCCGTACGGTTGCGCGGAAGTTCTCCAGGCCGGGGCTCACGAGAACAGTCCCGTCAGTCCGCGCCTGCCGATCCGCCGGGTCAGCTGCGCCCGGGTGGCCGACACCCCGAACGGCAGCCGGCGCAACGGCTGGCTGTGGCGCGACAGCCAGGACAGTGTGGTCTCGTCGCAGAAACCGACCGCGCCGTGCAGTTGGTGGCACACCCGGAACACCACCTCGGCGGCCTCGATCGCCGCCAGGCGCAGCGCCAGCGCGTCGTCGGTGTCCAGGCTCCACAGCGCGTGGGTGGCCAGGATGTCCACCCCGGCCCGTTCCACCTCGGCGTCGGTGAGCTGGAACTGCACGCCCTGGAACGCCGAGAGCGGCTGGCCGAACTGTGCGCGCAGCGCGATGTGGGCGATCGTGAGTTCGATTGCGCGGTCCAGCATTCCGAGCAGCGTCCAGATCGGCAGCACCAGGCCCAGGGCGACATCGTCGGCGCCGGCGCCGTCCACCTCGGTCAGGTGCAACGCCGCCGTGAAGGCCGGGCCGGTGGCTCCGCCGGGCGCCGCGGTGCTGCGCACGCCGTCCAGGGTGACGGCCGCCCAGGCATTGGACAGGCCGGCCACGGCCCCTTCCGGCACCTCGGCGGCGACGACGATGAGGCCGTCGACGTCGAGATCGGCGGGGCGGGAGAGTCTTTCCGCCAGCGGATACGGCAGTGCCCAGTAACCCGCGCTGCGGCACAGGGCCGCGGCGGCCTCCCGCGCGTCGGCGTCGGTGCGTGCTTCGAGTTCCCATGCGCCGAGTTCGGCCAGCACCGGCGCCACCAGCGCCTCGCGGCTCGAGGGGTCGGCTTCGGCGCGCTGCAGCAACAGATCACCACCAGCCGCCTCGAACGCCCGCAGCGCCTGGCGGCCGTATTCGGCTGCGTCGTCGGACAACTCGAGGATCATCGTCTGGTGTCTCCCAACAGGGCGCGGGACAGCAGGATGCGCTGCATCTCGATGCTGCCCGAGGCCACCGTCGCCGACTGCGAGTAGCGCCAGTGGTCTTCGACCTCGGCGCGGTAGTAGGCGCTCGGCCCATCCTCACGGGGGACCGTTGCGACGATCTCCATGAGCACCTCGGCACTGTCCTGGTCCAGCTTGGTCACCGCGATGCGATATCCCGCGGCGTCTGCGGGCTGAATGCGGCCGCTGCTCTGCAACGCGACCACCCGATAGGCCAGCAACCGGGCGCGACGGCAGTGCATCAGCATCCGGGCCCAGCGGCCGCGCAGTTCCTCGGGGAGCTGTTCCCACCGATCCCCCAGGGCGTCGGGGGCCAGCTTCAACAGCCGCTCACAGCGCGCGTATCGGGCGATCCCGACCCGCTCGAAAGACAGCACGTCCTGAACGATCGACCAGCCGCCGTCGAGCGGGCCCAGCACGTCGGCGTCGGTGACCCGCAGGTCGTCGAAGAACACCTCGTTGAGATGGTGCGGGCCCATCATCGACCGGATCGGGCGCACCTGGATCGCCGGATCGCTCATCGGCACCAGGAAGATGCTCAGGCCCCGCTGTTTCTTCTCGGCTTTCGTGGTCCGCGCCAGCAGGAAGCACCACTGCGCCATGGTGGCGTAGGACGTCCAGATCTTCTGCCCGCTGATCAGCCAGCCGTCTGAGCCATCTTCGGCGCGACGGGCATGGGTGCGCAGCGACGCCAGGTCGGAACCGGCCTCGGGTTCGGAGAAGCCCTGAC
>JAGQTW010000450.1 GCA_020438785.1 Mycobacterium sp.
AGATGGAAGCCGACAACATGGATCCCCAGCAGCGGCTGGCGCTCGAGCTGACCTGGGAGGCGCTGGAGAACGCCCGCATCCCGGCGTCCAGCCTGCGCGGCGGCAGCGTCGGGGTGTACATCGGCAGCTCCACCAACGACTACAGCTATCTGGCGATGATGGATCCGCGCACCGCCCATCCCTACGCCATCACCGGCACCGCGAGCTCGATCATCGCCAACCGGGTGTCCTACTTCTACGACTTCCGCGGCCCCTCGGTGGCCGTCGACACCGCCTGCTCCAGCTCGCTGGTGGCCGTGCACTCCGGTGTGCAAGCGCTGCGCGCCGGTGAGGCCGACGTGGTGGTGGCCGGCGGCGTCAACGCCCTGGTGACCCCCGCGGTCACGCTGGGCTTCGACGAGGTCGGTGGCGTGCTGGCCGCCGACGGCCGGATCAAGTCGTTCTCCTCCGACGCCGACGGGTACGCCCGCTCGGAGGGCGGCGGCATGGTCGTGCTCAAGCGGGTTGCCGACGCGCGGCGCGACGGCGACGAGATCCTCGCCGTGATCGCGGGCAGCGCGGTCAACCACGACGGCCGGTCCAACGGCATGCTCGCGCCGAACCCGGACGCCCAGGCCGAGGTGCTGCGCAAGGCCTACCACGACGCGGGCATCAACCCGCGCACCGTGGACTACATCGAGGCGCACGGCACCGGCACGATCCTGGGTGACCCGATCGAGGCCGACGCGCTGGGCCGGGTGGTCGGCCGCGGCCGCCCCGCCGATCAGCCCGCACTGCTCGGTGCGGTGAAATCCAATGTGGGGCATCTGGAGTCGGCGGCCGGCGCGGCCAGCCTGGCCAAGGTGGCGCTGTCTCTGAGCCGGAACAAGGTTCCGCCGTCCATCAACTACGCCGGGCCAAACCCCTACATCGACTTCGACGCTGTCCGGCTCAAGGTGGCCGACACCGTCACCGACTGGCCGCGCTACAGCGGGCACGCGATCGCGGGCGTGTCGGGGTTCGGTTTCGGCGGCGCCAACGCGCATCTGGTGCTGCGTGAGGTGCTGCCCTCGGATCTCGTTGAGCCCGAGCCGGACTTGGAGCCCGGCGGGGAACAGGCCGCGCCGGTCGCCGACGCCGTCTATGTCGGCGGGGTGTTGGTCGAGGACGACGACGAGGACGAGCTCGTCGCCACCTACGACTACGAGGCCGCCGAGTACGGATCCGGTGACGCCGAGCCGGAACTGCCCGGCCTCACCGACGAGGCGCTGGAACTGCTCGAGGCCGCGCGCGCCGACTGGGAGGCGGCCGACCAGCCGGTTCCCGTTGTGCCAATCACCGTTTCGGGATTCCTGACCTCGCGCAAGCGCGCCACCGCCGCCGAACTCGCGGACTGGGTCGACGGCCCGGCGGGCCGGGCGGCGTCGCTGGAGTCCATCGGCCGCTCGCTGTCGCGGCGCAACCACGGCCGCTCCCGCGCGGTCGTCATGGCCCACGACCACGACGAGGCGGTCAAGGGCCTGCGGGCGATCGCCGACGGCAAGCAGAGCCCGCTGGTGTACAGCGCCGACGGGCCGGTGAGCAACGGCCCGGTGTGGGTGCTGGCCGGTTTCGGTGCCCAGCACCGCAAGATGGGTAAGAACCTCTACCTGCGCGATGAGGTGTTCGCCGAGTGGATCAACAAGGTGGACAGCCTCATTCAGGACGAGCGCGGCTACTCGATCCTCGAGCTGATCCTCGACGACTCGGTCGACTACACCGAGGAGACCTGCCAGTACCCGATCGAAGTCGTGCAGCTGGTGATCTTCGCGATCCAGATCGCGCTGGGTGAGCTGCTGCGCCACCACGGTGCCAAACCCGCCGCGGTGATCGGCCAGTCGCTCGGTGAGGCCGCGGCGGCCTACTTCGCCGGCGGCTTGTCGCTGGCCGACGCCACCCGCACCATCTGCGCGCGTTCGCACTTGATGGGCGAGGGCGAGCAGATGCTCTTCGGTGAGTACATCCGGCTGATGGCGCTGGTGGAGTATTCCGCCGACGAGATCAAGACGGTGTTCTCCGACTTTCCCGACCTGGAGGTGTGTGTCTACGCCGCGCCGAACCAGACGGTGATCGGCGGTCCGCCCGCACAGGTGGACGCGATCATCGAACGGGCCGAGGCCGAGGGCAAGTTCGCCCGCAAGTTCCAGACCAAGGGCGCCAGCCACACCACCCAGATGGACCCGCTGCTGGGCGAGCTGGCCGCCGAACTGCAGGGCATCGAACCCCATCCGTTGCACATCGGCTACTTCTCCACCGTCCATGAGGGCGGCTACATCCGCCCGGGCGGCGAGCCGATCCACGGCGTCGACTACTGGAAGAAGGGGCTGCGGCACAGCGTCTACTTCACTCAGGGCATCCGCAACGCCGTCGAGAACGGGCACACCACGTTCCTCGAGCTGGCGCCCAATCCGGTGGCGCTCATGCAGGTCGGGCTGACGACCGCCGCCGCGGGCCTGCACGACGGGCAGCTGATCGCGACGTTGGCCAAGAAGCAGGACGAGGTCGAGTCGATGGTCGCCGCGATGGCGCAGCTCTACGTCCACGGCCACGACCTCGACGTCCGGAGTCTGTTCGGGCCGGGCGATTACGCCGACATCCCGCCGACCCGGTTCAAGCGCAAGGAGCACTGGCTCAACGCACAGTTCTCCGCCGACGGCTCGTCGATGATCCCGGGCAGCCATGTCGCAACCCCGGACGGCAGGCACGTCTGGGAGTACGCGGCGCAGGGCCAGACCGACCTGGCCGCTTTGGTGAAAGCCGCTGCGGCCCAGGTGCTTCCGGATGCCACGTTGACGGCCTCCGAGCAGCGCGCGGTGCCCGGTGACGGCGCCCGGCTGGTGACCACGCTGACCCGCCACCCAGGTGGCGCCTCGGTTCAGGTGCATGCGCGGATCGATGAGTCCTTCACCCTGGTCTACGACGCCGTCGTGGCCCGCGCCGGAACCGCGGCGGCTTTGCCCACGGCCGTTGCCACGGGTGTCGCAGTGGCCGAACCGGTTTCGGGCGCGACGCCAGCCGAACCCGAAGACGATGCAGAGATACTGCAGGACAACCTGACTGCGGGAGCGGGTTTGGCCGCCGGGTTCGCGAAGTGGTCGCCGGACTCCGGTGAGACCGTGCACGACCGGCTGGCCGCGATCGTCGGCGGCGCCATGGGTTACGAGCCCGAGGACCTGCCGTGGGAGGTGCCGCTGATCGAGCTCGGCCTGGATTCGCTGATGGCGGTGCGCATCAAGAACCGGGTCGAGTACGACTTCGACCTGCCGCCGATCCAGCTGACCGCGGTGCGCGACGCCAACCTCTACGCCGTGGAGAAGCTGATCCAGTACGCCATCGAGCACCGCGACGAGGTCGAAGATCTCGCCGAGGCGCAGAAGGGCAAGACGGCCGAGCAGATCGCCGCCGAGCAGGCCGAGTTGATGGGCGGCGCCAGCACGGTCGCCGAACTCGAGGCCAAGCTGGCCGACGCGGGCCACCCCATCGCCGCTCCGGAGCCTGATGTCGCGGCCCACGCCGCTCCGGGGTCTGATGTCGCGGGCCGGGCCGCTCCGGGGTCTGATGTCGCGGCCCACGCCGCTCCGCCGGAGGCCGTCGAGCTCAACGAGAAGGCCGTGGAATCCGTCGAGGCGCTGGATGTCCCACCGCCGCCGACCAACCCTGCGGGTCCGAACATCCCGCCGCCGCCGACGGATCCGTCCGGACCCGGCAAATCTGCTGCTGCCGCAGCGGCTGCCAAGGTGCTGACGCAAGAGGCCGTCACCGAAGCGCTCGGTGCCGAAGTCCCGCCACGCGAGGCGGCCGAGCGGATCACGTTCGCCACTTGGGCGATCGTCACCGGCAAGTCACCGGGCGGCATCTTCAACGAGCTGCCCGCCGTCGACGATGAGACCGCGGCCAAGATCGCCGAGCGGCTCTCCGAACGCGCCGAGGGCACCATCACTGTCGAGGACGTCCGGGCCGCGAAGACCATCGAGCAGCTCGCCACCACGGTGCGCGAGTTCCTCGAGGCCGGCGAGCTCGAGGGTTTCGTCCGCACCCTGCGTGCACCCAAGGAAGGCACGAACCACGTCCCGGTGTTCGTGTTCCACCCGGCGGGCGGCTCGACCGTGGTCTACGAGCCGCTGCTGAAGCGGCTGCCCGCGGACGTTCCGGTGTACGGGTTGGAACGCGTCGAGGGCTCGATCGAGGAGCGTGCCGCGGAGTACGTGCCCAAGCTGATGGAACTGGGCGGGAAGGGCCCGTACATCCTGGCCGGCTGGTCACTGGGCGGCGCCCTGGCCTACGCCTGCGCGGTGGGGCTGAAACGCAACGGGTGCGACGTCCGCTTCGTCGGGCTGATCGACACCGTCCGGGCCGGCGAGGAGGTGCCGCAGACCAAGGAGGAGATCCGGGCCCGCTGGGACCGCTACGCCCTGTTCGCCCAGCGCACCTTCAACGTCGAGATCCCGGAGATCCCGTATGAGCAGCTCGAGCAGCTCGACGACGAGGGTCAGGTGCGCTTCGTGCTGGACGCCGTCAAGGAGGCCGGGGTGGACATCCCGGGCGGCATCATCGAACACCAGCGCACCTCGTATCTGGACAACCGGGCGCTGGACACCGCCCACATCGAGCCGTACGACGGTCACGTCGCGCTGTACATGGCCGACCGCTACCACGATGACGCGATCATGTTCGAGCCGCGCTACGCGATCCGCCAACCGGACGGCGGCTGGGGCGAGTTCGTCTCCGATCTGGAGATCGTCCCGATCGGGGGCGAGCACATCCAGGCGATCGACGAACCGTACATTGCGAAGGTGGGCGCGCACATGAGCGAGGCGATCAACCGGATCGAGAGCGAGGGGAAGTGACCGCCGAAACCACTCCGCACGCGCCCGTCACCACCGCCGAGAAGCTTGCCGAACTGCGCGAACGACTGGAACTGGCCAAGGAACCCGGCGGTGAGAAGGCGGCCGCCAAACGCGACAAGAAGGGCATCCCCAGCGCCCGCGCCCGCATCCACGAGCTGGTCGACCCGGGCAGCTTCCTGGAGATCGGCGCGCTGGCCAAGACCCCCGGCGATCCCAACGCGCTCTTCGGCGACGGTGTGGTCACCGGCCACGGCACCATCAACGGCCGCCCGGTCGGGGTGTTCAGCCACGACCAGACGGTGTTCCAGGGGACGGTCGGGGAGATGTTCGGCCGCAAGGTCGCCCGCCTCATGGAGTGGGTGGCGATGGTCGGCT
>JAGQTW010000451.1 GCA_020438785.1 Mycobacterium sp.
CGGGCAACAGATCCGACGGGGTCAAACCGCCACCGCCATGCTGCACATGGGCGCAGATGCCGCCGAGCGCCTCGAACCACAACCTGCTCAGCCGGTCGATCTGCCCGGCGTCCAGCGCCGAAGGTGCCCAGGTCCAGGAGGCTTGCAGCCGCGGCCCGGCACCGGTCTCCATGGTGCCCGCATTGAGCGCCACCGTGTACATCAGCGGCATGGCGATCGCCGCCGCGCCCGCGCCGAGTTCGACGGTGTCGGGGTCGATGCGCCACAGGTCTTCGGAGAGCTCACCGCCGGAACCCATTCGGCCGAGGTAGTTGAAGCCGATCCCGGGCTCGGCCCCGATCTCTTCGCCATCGGCGTTCAGGTAGCGCAGCAGCCCGTAGGTCACCCCGTCGGGCAGGGCCCGCAGTTGTTCCTTGGCCTCCTTGATCACCGCACCCAGGGCGGCGTCGCCGGCGCGCACCTGCTCCCAGGAGATCGCACCCGGGGTCAGCGCCACCGGGTACTTCGCGGTGAACCAACCCACCGTGCGGGATAGGTCGACATCGTCACCGGCCCACTGCTCCTCGCGGCCATGGCCTTCCACGTCGATGCCGATCGCAGTTCCGACACCACCCTGGAACTCGTTGAAGGCCAGGGCGAATGCGATCAGCAGGATGTCCTGGACACCGGCGTGGAAGGCCGCGGGCACCGCGCCGAGCACCTGGCGGGTGGTCTCAGCGTCGAGCGACACCGACAGCTGACCGGCGCTGGCATAGGTGTCCTGCGCGGGTTGAACGGCAGGCAACACAGGCGGCACCGTCGTCACCTGCCGCCATGCCTCGGCCTGCTCGAGCACTTCGGTGCTGCGCGCGTGCTCCTCGAGGACTTTCGACCACCTGGCGAACGAGGTTCCCCCAGGCGGCAGTGCGACCGGCTGGCCGCTGTGGTGCTGGCCCCAGGCGATGTTGATGTCTTCCAACAGGATTCGCCACGACACCCCGTCCACGGCCAGGTGGTGGATGATGAGCGCAAGTTGGTTGGTGTCGGCCGCCCAGACCGCACGCAGCAACGCACCGGCGGCGGGGTCCAGTTCGGAACGGGCGGCCACCAGCGCTTCGTCGGAAAGTCTCTGGACGGTCGTCACGCAATCGACGGCCTGCGCCGCGCCCGGTTCAGGCACTTCGAGTGTCCACCCGCCGGCGCCGTCATCGCTCATCTGCAACCGCAACGTGGCGTGCCGGTCCAGCAGCGCCTGGAGCACGGTCTGGACGTCGGCCTCCGTCACTGCGGCCGGGGCCTGCAGAACCAGGGTCTGGTTGAACTCGTCGATCGGGCCGTCGACGTCGTGCAGCCAACGCATGATCGGGGTGGCCGCCACCGGGCCGATGCCCTCGTCGACCACACCGGCCTCGCCGCCGGACACCTTGACCACCGTGGCCAACCGCGCGACGGTCTGCTCGACGAAGATGTCGCGGGGCCGGCAGATCAGCCCCGCCGCCCGCGCCCGCGCCACGACCTGCATCGACAGGATGCTGTCCCCGCCGAGGTCGAAGAACGAGTCGTCGACGCCCACCCGTTCGATGCCGAGCACCTCGGCGTAGATGTCGGCGAGCACCTGCTCGACCGCGGTGGCCGGCGCCCGGTATCGATCGTGGTCCTGATATTCCGGAGCGGGTAGGGCGCGGGTGTCCAGCTTGCCGCTGACCGTGAGCGGGAGTGCGTCCATCACGACCACCGCCGCGGGAACCATGTAGCCCGGTAACCGATCCGCGAGCGCGGCGCGGACCTTCACCGGATCGGCGATCCCGGTGATGTAGCCCACGAGGCGCTTGTCGCCAGGGCGGTCCTCACGGGCGATCACAGCGGCCTGCTCGACCCCGTCCAGGCCGGCTAGGACCGTTTGGATCTCACCGAGCTCGATGCGGAAGCCGCGGATCTTGACCTGCTCGTCGGCACGGCCCAGGTACTCCAACTGCCCATCGGCACCCCAGGCGACGACGTCGCCGCTGCGATACATCCGGGATCCGGGTGCCCCGAACGGGCACGGGACGAATCTGGTTGCCGTCAGCCCCGATCGGTGCAGATAGCCCAGCCCGACGCCGGGGCCGGCCAGATACAGTTCGCCGACCACGCCCGGCGGCAGCGGCCGCAACCAGGGATCCAGCACGAACATCGCAGCCCCGTCGATCGGGGAGCCGATCGGCACCACGTCACCGCCGGGGACCAGGGGGGTGCTCATCGAGGCGCACACGGTGGCCTCGGTCGGGCCGT
>JAGQTW010000452.1 GCA_020438785.1 Mycobacterium sp.
GACGCCCGAGGGTGTGGTCGGCGAGCTGTACATCGCCGGGGCCGGCGTGGCGTCCGGGTATGTCCGCCGGGCGGGATTGAGCGCGTCGCGGTTCGTGGCGTGCCCGTTCGGGGCGCCCGGAACACGGATGTATCGCACCGGCGACCTGGTGCGCTGGGGTGATGACGGACAGCTCGAATACCTGGGCCGCGCCGATGAGCAGGTCAAGATCCGCGGCTACCGCATCGAGCTCGGTGAGATCCAGGCCGTCCTCGCCGGGTTCGACGGGGTCGAGCAGGCCGCCGTGATCGCCCGCGAGGACCGCCCCGGCGACAAGCGGCTCGTCGGCTACATCGTGGGCACCGCCGATCCCGCCGAAATGCGCAGCCTGTTGGCCAAGCGGTTGCCGGCCTACATGGTTCCGGCCGCCGTCGTCGCCCTCGAGGCGCTGCCCCTGACCGTGAACGGCAAGCTCGACAAGCGTGCGCTGCCCGCGCCGGAGTACGGCGGCGGCGAGGGAGCCTACCGCGCACCGGGCAATGCGGTCGAGGAGATCCTGGCCGACATCTACGCCGAGGTGCTCGGCGTGGAGCGCGTCGGCGTGGACGACTCGTTCTTCGACCTCGGCGGCGACAGCATCCTGTCGATGCAGGTGGTCGCCCGGGCCCGCTCGGCGGGCCTGAAGTGCCGCCCCCGCGACATCTTCGTCGAGCAGACCGTGGCCCGGGTGGCCGCCGTGATCAAGGTGTCCGGCGGTGAGGCCGGCGTGGTCGACGAGGGCATCGGCCCGGTGGTGGCCACCCCGATCATGGGATGGCTGCACGACGTCGACGGCCCGATCGACGAGTTCAACCAGACCCTCGTTCTGCAGGCCCCGGCCGATGTGACCGAGGCTGACGTCGAGACCGTGCTGAAGGCCGTAATGGATCGCCATCCCACGCTGCGGTTGCAGGTCGAGGACGACGGCGCCGGCGAATGGTCGATGACGGTGGCCAAGACGGGTACCGTCAATGCCCGCGCCTGCATCGAGTCGGTGCCGGCACTGTCGGACGAGGCGCTGGTGGCGGCCCGGTCGCGGCTGAACCTGGCCGCCGGTGTGCTGCTGCGTGCGGTCTGGGCCGCCGACAGCGGCCAACTGGCGCTGATCATCCACCACCTTGCTGTCGACGGCGTTTCGTGGCGAATCCTGTTGGAAGACATCAACATCGCCTGGGCGCAGCACCACAACGGCCAGCCGATCGCGTTGCCGCGCGGCGGGACCTCGTTCGCCCGGTGGTCCACAGTCCTGCAGGAGTACGCGCAGAGCCCCGACGTGCTCGCGCAGGCCGAGGTCTGGCGCGACGTGGTGCGCACCCCGGCGGTGCTGCCCGCGGTGCAGCCGGGGCGCGATACCTATGCCACCGCAGGCCAGGCGTCGGTGTCTCTGGACACCGCGACCACCCGGCGGCTGCTCGGCGAGGTGCCCGCGGCGTTCCACGCCGGCGTGCAGGACATCCTGCTGATCGCCTTCGGACTGGCCTGGGCCGAGTTCCTCGGCACCGGTTCGGCACCCATCGGCATCGATGTCGAGGGCCACGGCCGGGATGAGGAGATCGCCGGCGACGACGTCGACCTGTCCCGCACGGTGGGCTGGTTCACCACGAAGTATCCGGTGGCGCTGACCCCGGGTGCGATCACCTGGGAGCAGGTGCGCGCCGGTGACGCCGCCCTGGGTGCGGTGATCAAGGACGCCAAGGAACAGCTTCGCGCTCTGCCGGACGGGGCAACCTATGGGCTGTTGCGCTACCTGAACCCCGATGTCGATCTCGGCGGGGCCGAGCCGGGCATCGGCTTCAACT
>JAGQTW010000453.1 GCA_020438785.1 Mycobacterium sp.
CCGACCCGCTCGACGAAGCCGCGCAACACCAGGCCGGCCTCGGTGAGGTTGGGGCTGGTCAATTCGGGGTTCTGCGAGGGAACGCCGACCTCGGCGGGCCGGTTGTCCCACAGCGTCAGAACCGCGCGGCGCGACACCGGCGCCCGGCCGGGGCGCGCGGCCACCAGGTTGGCGGTCCCGATCGACAACCCCAGCGATTCACTCACGTAGGACATCCCTCCTCGGTGCGCACGAGCGGTCGATCCTCACGATAACGGCAGTCCGCCGGAACCCGGCCAGCTAACCCCTAATGTCGCGCAATCCCCTAAGGCCGCATCCCCTAACGGCTGGCCGCGCGGGGTGGGTTCGACACCGATCTCGGCCGCAGCGGCGCTGGCTAGCATTCATAGGCAACAGCTGGGATTCCACTGTGCTATCGCTGCAAGGGGAGAAGGCGTGACATGGCCAATTCGTTGCTCGACTTCGTGCTGTCGCTGGTTCGCGACCCCGACGCCGCCGCACGCTACGCCGCCGACCCGGCCGGCGCGATCGCCGACGCCCATCTCACCGATGTGACCAGTGCCGACGTCAACAACCTGATTCCCATGGTCACCGACTCGATGTCGACCGCGGCGCCTGCGCTCGGCGGCGACGGCAACGTCTGGACGAGCGGTGCCGCGACGGCCGCCTTCGACGCGTTCGACGCGCACGTGTCCGCGCCCGTCGAGCACGCGGCCGCGCACGACGCCCTGACCAGCGTCATCGGCCGGCCACCCGGGGCCGATCAGTCCGTGATCACCGAGCACGTCGCCGGCGCGCCGGACCCGTTCGAGGCGCCGGCCCACGCGGCCGACACCGGCTTCGAGCACCCGATCGACGATCCCCTCGGCCAGCAGCCCCTTGAGCACCAGCCCGAATGGGGTGACCACGGCGGCTGGGAGAACACCGGACTCGACGACGGCCATCCCGCCCCAGAGCATCCCGGTTTCGACCTCTTCTGAGCCCCGTCACCCAACCCCGCGTCGCTTGACGTGTGGTTGGGCCGTTTCTGGCGCCGTTCCAGGGCATCCCCTAATCCCCTAACGGCCCACCCCCGCCAGCCCCGCTAGGGGCCGATTAGGGAGGGGGTCGTGCCCCGTTACCGGGGCCGTCCGGCACCCATAGCGTGGTTTCAGATCGCCGGACAGGCCGGCAGCAAGCTCACCGAAGGGGTTCGACATGCTCACTCTGATCGACTGGATCCTCGCCCTGTTCCGCAGCGAGGACGCCGCCCGCGCGTTCGTGGCGGCCCCCGAACAGTCGCTGCGGGACGCCGGTCTGGCCGGTGTGACCGCCGCCCAGGTGTCCGCGGTCGCGGCCACCGCCGTGCCGGGACTGGTGCTCGGTGACGGTGACCCGATCGTCGGGCTGCAGCGCGCCGTGGCCAACCAGTACGGGTTCGCACCGGCCTACGCGCCGTCGTTCGACCCGATTTACGCACCGTCGCCGACGTTCGCCCCGCACACCGACCTGGCCAGCCACAACGACACCTCGCTGTGGAGCCCCAGCCAGGACGCCGGCGCCAACGCCCAGCAGGGCGCGTTCAACCTCGGCTTCGGCGACATCACGCTGGGCGACAAGACCAGCAACACCGCCACCAACGGCGGTGTGGTGGTCGGCGGGGCCAACAGCGGTGACATCGTCAGCGGTGACGGCGCCGTGCTGGGCAACAACAACGACGTCAACAACGGTCACGTCTGGGCCGGTACCGGCTCCAACGTCGCGATCGGCCACGGGCAGGTCGACGACAACGGCACCACCGCGACCGGCGGCAGTACCGTGATCAAGGACACCGGCGGCCCGGTCTTGCACGACGTGGACGCCCGCGGTGGCAGCGGCGGCGGCGCCGTCGGCGGCGACAGCCTGATCGGTATCGGTGGCGGTCGCACCGCGGGCGGCAACGCCGGCGGTGGTGGCATCACCGTGATCGACGGCCACACGGCGACGAACAGCGGCAACTCGGTGAGCACACCCACGCACACCGTCACCGAGACCACGTCGACCACCATGTCCACCACCACGGTGGCCGACCACTCGAACGACTCGGTGCACCAGACCACGGTCGCCGACAACTCGACGCATGACGGTTCGAGCCACGCGCTGTTCGACACCAGCCACGACACCGCGCTGGTGAACAGCCGGCTCGACAACGGCCACGAGCTCTCGCTGGCGTCGGGCGATCACCTGCCCGGCTTCTAGAGAGCCCTGCCGGACGGTGGGGACCGCGTGACGGTCCCCACCGCTTCGTGCGCATACCGTGTTAGGCAAGGGAGGGCATGTGACGCAGCCGCACAATCCAGCACCCGACCCGGGCCGGGTCAATTCAGCACCAGACCCGCGCCGGGTTCCGGTGATCGTCGAGCTGATCGACCACACCGCCGCGATCGCCGAACTCAACGATCGCGCTGACCTGGCCGCCCGGCTCGCGGTGGCCCGCGAACGCATCACCGACCCGCAGATCCGGGTGGTGATCGCCGGGCAGCTCAAGCAGGGCAAGAGTCAGCTGCTGAACTCGCTGCTGAACGTTCCGGTGGCCCGCGTCGGCGACGACGAGACCACCGCACTGGTCACCATCGTCACCTACGCCGACCAGCCCGCCGCACGGCTGGTGGTCTCCGCCGGAGACGACGTGCCGCCGCACACCATCGACGTCCCGGTCGCCGACATCCGCCACGACCTGCGGCGCGCGCCGCAGGCCGGGGGCCGCGAGGTGCTGCGGGTGGAGGTCGGTGCGCCCAGCCCGCTGCTGAAGGGCGGCCTGGCCTTCATCGACACGCCCGGCGTCGGTGGGCACGGCCAACCGCACCTATCGTCCACCCTCGGGTTGCTGCCCGATGCCGACGCGCTGCTGATGGTCAGCGACACCAGCCAGGAGTTCACCGAACCGGAATTGCGGTTCATCGGGCAGGCCCATGAGATCTGCCCGGTCGGCGCGGTGATCGCGACGAAGACCGACCTGTATCCGTTCTGGCGCCAGATCGTCGAGACCAACACCGCGCACCTGCGCCGCGCCGGGCTGAACCTGCCGATCATCCCGGCCTCGGCACTGCTGCGCAGCCACGCGATTCAGCTCAACGACTCCGAACTCAACGAGGAGTCCAACTTCCCGGCGATCGTGAAGTTCCTCTCCGAGAAGGTGCTCTCCCGCGAGAACGACCGGGTGCGCGATCATGTGATCGACGAAATCCGTTCGGCGGCAGAGCATCTGAGCCTGTCGGTCGGATCGGAGCTGGCCGCGCTCAACGATCCCGACCAGGCCCGGCGGCTCACCGAGGACCTCGAACGGCGCAAGGCCGAGGCCCAGGATGCGCTGCAGCAGACCGC
>JAGQTW010000454.1 GCA_020438785.1 Mycobacterium sp.
CGCGCTGGAGGCCAGTACCGACTTCGCACTGCTGAGCCCGAGTTGCTCGAGCCGGGTGATCAGGTAGCCGACGACAACCACCTCCTCGGCGAAGCCGTTGGCGAACGCCGACAGGATCAGCACCGGAATCCGCCACCAGCTGTGGTGCAGCGCGGACGGCTCCACCTCGGCGTTGAGCCCCAGCGCTCGGGCCGCCAGGTACAGCAGCAGCCCCGGGATGCCGATCAGGGCGGCCAGGCCCAACCCGCCCAGCACGTCGGGGCGCCACCGGGGCCGGCCCAGCCCGATGCGGGCCGGGCCGATACCGCTGCGCCACAACAGATAAAGCGCGAGGCTGCCCCAGGCCACCAGCTGCGCGATCGAGGCCAGGTTCAGCCCGAGGTTGACCAGGTCGTACCGGGACTGGTTCGGGTTGAGCCGGACCCGGTGACCGGCGAGTCCGGACAGCACGGCGTCGGTCAGTTGCAGCACCGCGATCACTGCGCTGACCCCGAAGGTGACGGCCAGCATGACGCCGACCTCGATGCGCATTCCCCGCCGGTTCGGCTCGACCGGGTCACCGTGGGGAGCGCTCACTCCGTCACGGTAACGCCCGGCCCGGCGACGCTGCGGCTATAGCCGCCGCGCGCGCAGGCCGTTGACGAACGGGCAGCCCATCAACAGCCGGATCGCCCGGCCCAACCCGGTGATGTCGTGCACCGGCTCGGGGAACGGCAGGCGGACGTCGTGGTCGTCCCCACCGTCGGCGCCGCCCCCCTCGACCCGTAGCCGCACCCCGTAGCGGTCCAGTCCCAGCGGCCGCACCCGGCCACGTCGCAGCACCGCGGGCAGCTTGCCGGCCAGCCGGGCGATCACCTCGGGGTGATCGCTGTCGAGGTGGCGCAGCCACGCCGACTCCAGCTCGCAGAACGGGTCGGCGTCGGCGGCCAGCAGGTCGGTGATCCCGACCGGCTCGGCGCCGCCGGCGTCGGCCACCACGATCGAGTCGACGCCCAACAGCACCAGGTCGTACCCGGATCCCACCTCCAGCAACGCGGGGTTGGGGTGGTCGGCGGCGATCAGGTCCAGCAGGTCGCGGAGTGCCCCAGCCGGGACGCCGTGCAGCCGTCCGCGGACCCACACCAGCGAGCGGACCGGCTCGCGCAGCGGCAGCGGCGCATAGTCGGTGAGCTCGAGAACCGCGGGCACGCCGCCGGTGTCGGCTCTCGCGGCGGCCGCCGCGGCCGCCGAGCGGTGCGGCACCGTCAGCGCGAACGACCCGTCCGGCAGCAGGTGATGCACCGGGGCCGGGGAGGGCGGTGCACCGTCGGCGGCCAGGATCGCCGCATCGGCGCGCACACAGGCGCTGCGGACACGTTCGGCTGTGGTCGGCGCTGAGAGCGTCGATGAGGGCATCGCACACCTCCGCTATAGTGAGGTAAGCCTAAGTTAACTTCGACACCGCGGTGACGCAAGGCTTCCGGACCCATCGACCGGATAGGGTTGGTCCGTGGCCCGCATCGCCTACCTCGGCCCCGAGGGCACCTTCACCGAAGCGGCGCTGTCGAACATGGCCGCCGCGGGCGTCGTGCCCGCCGGGTTCACCCCGGTACCGATGGACAGCACCCCGGCCGCCCTGGAGGCGGTGCGGTCCGGCGCGGCCGACCTCGCCTGCGTGCCGATCGAGAACTCCATCGAGGGGGGCGTGCTGCCGACCCTGGACAGCCTGGCCACCGGTGCCCCGCTGCAGATCTACGCCGAACTGACCCTCGACGTGGCGTTCAGCATCGTGACCCGGCCCGGCACCAGCGCGGCCGAGGTGAAGACCGTCGCGGCCTTCCCGGTAGCGGCCGCGCAGGTCCGGAACTGGCTGGCGGCCAACCTGCCGGGCGCCGAAACGGTGCTCGCCCGCTCCAACGCGGCCGCCGCCGCCGACGTCGCGGCCGGTCACGCCGACGCCGGGGTGAGCACCGCGCTGGCCGCCCAGCGCTACCAACTGGCCTGCCTGGCCGAGGGAGTGGTCGACGAGCCGACCGCCCGCACCCGGTTCGTCCTGGTCGGACCGCCCGGTCCGCCGCCCCCGCGCACCGGGGCCGACCGCACCTCGGTGGTGCTGCGGATGGACAACACGCCCGGCGCGCTCGCGGCGGCGATGAACGAGTTCGGCATCCGCGACATCGACCTGACCCGCATCGAGTCGCGGCCCACCCGCACCGGACTCGGGACCTACATCTTTCTATTGGACTGCGTCGGCCACATCGACGACAGCGCCGTCGCCGAGGCGCTCAAGGCCCTGCACCGGCGCTGCGCCGATGTCCGTTACCTCGGGTCCTGGCCGACCGGGTCGTTGACCGGCGCGGTGCCGCCCGAACCCGACGAGGCCGACCGCTGGTTGGCGCGGCTGCGCAAGGGCACCCCGCCGTGAGTGGCCGGCTCATCCTGGTCCGCCACGGCCAGTCCCACGGCAACGTCGAACGCCGCATCGACACCCGCCCACCCGGCGCCGACCTGACCGACCTGGGCCGCGAGCAGGCCCGCGAATTCGCCCGTGGCCGGACCCGCAGGCCGGGCCTGCTGGTGCACTCGGTGGCTCGCCGGGCCGCGCAGACCGCCGCCGAGATCGCCGCCGAAGTGGGGCTGGCCGCCGCCGAGTCGGAGGGCATCCACGAGGTGCAGGCCGGCGAACTGGAGAACCGCAACGACGACGACGCCATCGCCGAGTTCAACGCGATCTACCAGCGCTGGCACCAGGGCGAGGTCGACGTCCCGATGCCCGGCGGGGAGAACGCCCGCGACGTCCTCGACCGCTACCTGCCCGTCATCACCGACCTGCGGCTGCGCTATCTGGACAACGAGGACTGGACCTCCGACATCGTCGTGGTCAGTCACGGCGCCGCGATCCGGCTGACCGCGGCCACCCTGGCCGGTGTGGACAGCAGCTTCGTGCTGGATCACCATCTGGCCAACGCCGAGTCGGTGGTGCTGGCACCGATCACCGACGGTCGGTGGAGTTGCCTGCGCTGGGGCGCCAAGACACCGCCGTTCTATCCCGAACCGGACGTGCACCCCGTCGAGGACGCCCTGGAGTCCCCCGACCCGATGGGCTGACCGGCTAGACCGCCAGCCGTTGTTCGCTTTGCCGAAGGCAATCGCATCCGACGGTGTCGCAATCGATCACCAGGCCGTGCAGGACCAGTTCCGGGCTGGAACAACCGTCCTCGGTGCATTCCGAGCGACGCAGTGCGTGACGGATGAGGGTGCCGTGGCAGTGCGCCATCTGCGTCTCGCACTCCCGGCAGCTGTTGCCCATGGCTCGTTCTTAGCACTACACCCCGACGGCGCGACGTTGCCGCGCCTGAGGGGGACGAAGGACCCTTACGCCGGGGGCGAAAGAAATGGGCAAATCGCCCGGTAGTGCAGTAAGTTGTAAAGCCTCAGCCCTTCGGGGGTGGGCTGGTTTAATGCCGGGCCAGCCGCAATTTCAGCGCTACTTTCCGGCACGGAGATTAGGACTCGAAAATGAGCTCAAGTCGTGTGACTCGTCAGATCGCACTTTTTTCCGGGGGTCTCGCCATCGTCGGTATGGGCGCCCTGAGCGCCTGCGGTAAGAGCGAGAAGGAGGCGCCGAGCACCACGCCGTCGACCAGCACCAGCGCTCCCGCGCCCTCGCCGACCGAGAAGAACGTCGGCCCCGGCGGCGCGAACTCGTTCACGCCCACCGTCAAGGCCCCGCCGGCGCCGACCGCGCTGCCGGGCAACGTCATCACCGGCGGCAGCCGCTAGGCCGTCGACTGCACCAGTCAGCCCCGCCCGGTCGCCGGCCGTGATCCGGATACTCCGCTCACGAACGATGTCCGTGGTGGGGCTGCTGGCTGTTGTCACCACCGGCGCGCTACTGGCCGCTGACCTGCGTCCGTTCCCGGCCCCGTCCGAACCGGAACAGATCAGCGGCCCGTACGCGTCGCTGCTGGCCAGTTCGACCGATCTCGGGCCGGCGCACGCCGAGCACGTCCAGCTGACCGCCGCGCTGCAGGGTTCGTCGCAGCCCGCGCTGTTGATGGGATGGGCCAGGCAACAGGGCCTGTCGGTGCGCTGGCGCACCGGGGACTCCTGGGCGATCGTCGAGGGTGAGCCGGCCGCGGTGGCCGGCGCGTTCGACGTCGACGTGCACGACTACCGCGGCATGCGCGGCCAGGTCTTCTACGCCTCCCCGCAGCAGCCCGCGGTCCCGGCCGCGCTGCGCGGCGAGGTCGCCGAACTGGGCCGCATCCTCGGTTACACCCCGCACCGGGAGTCCAGGCCGCCGGTGCTGCCGCTGGAGGTGCCCGACCAGGGCCTGACCCCCGACGCCCTGCTGCGCACCTACAACGCCGAGCCGCTGCGGGACAGCGGCCACACCGGCAAGGGTGTCACCGTCGTCGTCTTCGCCTTCGACGGGTTCGACCAGGCCGACCTGGACATGTTCGCGACCACCTTCAACCTGCCCAAGTTCGTCCCGGACGTGGTGGGCGGCATGCCGGAGGCCCGCCGCGGCGAGGCCACGATGGACCTCGAGGCCATTCACGCGCTGGCGCCGGACGCGAAGAAGGTCCTGGTCAACGCGCGTTCCACGGTGGAGGGTGACGGCTCCTACGAGAAGATCGCCACCATGATGGAGGACGCCGAGCGCCGTTATCCCGGGGCCATCTGGAGCTTCTCCATCGGCTGGGGTTGCGACAAGCTGATCACCGCCGCCGACCTCGCCCCGGTGCGCGCCGCGCTGGCCGCCGCGCACCGCAAGGGCACCACGGCGTTCAACGCCAGCGGGGACCTGGCCGGGCTGGAATGCAAGGGCGGCCAGGAATGGTCCAGCCCGCCCAGCGCCAACGACGTCGGCGTGGACGCGGTGGCTTCGCTCCCGGAGATGACCGACGTCGGGGGCACGACCCTGTCGACCGACGCGGACGGCGGCTGGCTGGCCGAGCAGTCCTGGTTCGACGCCCCGCTCTCGCAGGGCACCGGTGGGGGAGTGTCGGCGCTGTTCGAGCGCCCGGAGTGGCAGCAGGACCTCAGCGTCGACCGCGGCGCCGGCCAACGGCTCACCCCCGACATCGCGGCGGTCGCCGACCCGTTCACCGGGGTGAAGATCGTGTTCAACCAACAGGTCGTGGTCGGCGGCGGGACCTCGCTGGCCGCCCCGGTCTGGGCCGGGCTCACCGCGCTGATGACGCAGTATCTCAAGCAGCGCGGCGGCCGGGAGATCGGTGACCTCAACCCGATGCTCTATCGGGTGGCCGCGGGCGCCCCGCTGCCCGCGTTCCGCGACATCACGCTGGGCGGCAACGCCGTGGAGGTGGCCCAGCCGGGCTATGACCTGGTGACCGGGCTGGGTACCCCGGACGTGAACAATCTCGTCCAGAACCTACTCGTGGTGCAGAGGTTGACCGAATGAGCCTGGAAGCGGAATTCGACGCCGTCCCGACCATGGAGTGCCGGGTCTGCCAGACCGAGGTGCCCGCTGGGGCGTTCTGCGGTCTGTGCGGCGGGCACCTGACCCCCGAGCCCGGGGACGGACCGCAGTGGTTGCGCCCCGGCACCTTCGGTGCCGCGCCGGACGAGTCGCTGTTGCGCCCGTCGATCGCTAGTTCGTTGTTCCCGCAGCTGCCGCAGCGCTCCCGCACGCCGTTCCGGGTCGGGCTCACGCTGATCGTGGTCGGCCTGGCGGTGTTCGCGGTGCTGAAGATTCCGGCCGCGTTGATCACCGTCGCCGCGCTGGGCCTGCCGCTGCTGTTCCTGCTCTACCTCGCCGAGTCCGATGCCTACCGCGACCTGCCGGCGCGGGTCCTGGCCATCACCGCGGTGTTCGGCGCTGCTTTGGGTGTGGGCTATGTCCTGCTGACCGGGGAGATGGTCGCCCGCTCGTACGGGGTGCCGATGGCGGCCGGGCTGGCCATGCATCACGTCATGCGCGAAGGGTTGGTGATCCCGGCCGGTGCGATGCTGCTCATGCTGGTTCCGGTCGTGCTGGTGCGGCTGCTGCCGTACAAGCCGCGAGAGGTGTTGGACGGCTTCGTGATCGGCGCTCTGGCGTCGCTGATGTTCGCCGCCGGGGCGACGCTGACCCGGCTCGCCCCGCAGTTCGCCACCGGCCTGTTCGCCCACAGCAGGCCGATCAAGGGCCTGATCGTCGAGGCGGCGATCTGCGGGGTGACGATTCCGCTGACCGCCGCCGCCGCCGGCGGCGCCTTCGGGATGGCCCTGTGGTTCCGGGGGCAGACCGGCAATCCGCACGAGAATCCGGGGCGGGTGCGGGCCCTGCTGTTCGGGTTCGCCGCGGTGATTCTGGTGGCGCACGTCGCCGTGGGGGTCGTCGACATCGTCGGGCTGCCGCAACTGGTGATGCTCACCATCCATGCCGTGATGACGCTGTTGGCGCTGTTGCTGCTGCGGGTCGCCGTGCAGATCGCGCTGCTGCACGAGGCACACGATCCGGTCTCGTTCACCGATCCGCTGCTGTGCGTGCACTGCGAGCATGTGGTTCCCGACATGGCGTTCTGCCCGGCCTGCGGCGCCGCCACCCGGGCCTCCTCGCGCACCTCGCGCGCGGATCGCAGGCGGTCGCGTCCGGTGCGCACCGTCGCCACGGAGGGACAGTGAGCCCGGCGACGGCGGAGGCCGAGCCGGAACTGTATCCGGGCTACGCGCTGCCGCCGGGCACCTACGCCGCCCCGGAACTGCGCCGCACCCGGTTCGGCTGGCTGCTCGGGCGCTGGGGCATCGCGATCGTGGCGGTGGCCGCGGCCCTGATCGGGTTGACGCTCTTGTCGACCAAGAAGGCGCCGCACTTCATGTGCCCACCGGACTGCGGTCGGCCGCCGACCGGCATGCCGGTGGCGGCGCTACCCCGGTTCACCGCGCCGGACGGCTCGTTCTCGGTGGCGTACCCGGCGCCCAATGCGGCCTACGAGGTCAGCCGGAACGGCAACCACGTGATGGCGAAGTTCACCGCCGGGGACACCGGCGTCATCGATCTGTTCTCCGAGCCGGCGGCCGGGCGCACCCCGAAGCAGATCGCCAAGGACCTGATCAAGCGGAAGTTTCCGGACGCGAAGATCGCCTACGAGATCCCCAACGCGATGGTCGGCTATCAGCCCGGCTACGGCGAGGTCGCCGACTCCTGGCCGTCGGGCACCAGCAACAGCTACATCCGGATCCGCACCGTGCTGCTGGTGGCCGTGAAGAACGATCTGGCGCTGGTCGCCGGAGCCACCGGGCCGTACCACGCGTTCGGGCCGGACTTCGGGCCCGGGCTGCCATCGGGGGTCAACCTGCAGATCGCGCAGGACATGGGCAAGTACGTCAACAGCTTCACCTGGAAGGGCGATCCACCCCGCTGAAAGCGTTTCAGCCCCAACCCAATTCGTGCAGCCGGTCGTCGTCGATGC
>JAGQTW010000056.1 GCA_020438785.1 Mycobacterium sp.
GCGTTGTTGTCGAGACCGGGTTCGTCGCGATCCGGGTACCCCTCGTGGTACTCGTCGGGGCCCATCACACCCTTGATCTCGTAGCGGTCCAGAGCGTGGTTGTAGGTGGCTGCGCTGGCCCAGAAGCGGGCGATCTCGAGGATCATCTCGGCTCCCCAGAAGCGCAGGAACTCGAGGTCACCCGTGGCCTGCCAGTAGCGCCACACGTTGACCACCACCGCAGCGTTTATGTGTCGCTGCAGGTGTGAGGCATCCGGCAGCCAGTGGCCCGACTCGGGGTTCAGGTGCAGGGTCTGGGTCTCCTCGCGGCCGTCGCTGCCGCTCTGCCAGGGGTACAGGGCGCCCTCGAAGCCGGCTTCCCGGGCGACCTGGCGGGCCCGATCGAGGCGCCTCGCCCGGTAGCGCAGCAGCGCCCGGGTGATCTCGGGAACCCGGATCGTCAGGTAGGGGAAGATGAACAGCTCGTCCCAGAAGATGTGGCCCCTGTAGGCCTCTCCGTGCAGCCCTCGGGCGGGCACGCCGACATCGAGTTCGGTGGCGTTCTTCGACACCGTCTGCAAGAGGTGGAACAGGTGCAGGTTGAGCACGCGCGCGGTGTGGCCCACGTCGCCCGCGAGGCGCAGGCCGCTGCGGTTCCATGCGTGCGCCCAGGTGGTCACGTGGCGTGCCAGCAGTTCATCGAAGGATCCTGCGTTTCGCACCGCCTCGTCGGACGCCACCGACGCGGAGTAGATGCCGAGGTCCTTCGAGGTGTGCACCGCCACGACCTTCTCGACGATCAGTTCCTCCCCGGCGGTGCAGTCGAGTCGGATCAACTGTTCGACGTAGCGGTCGGACGCCTCGGTCGTGCGCGCCGGGTCGATGTGTTGCCCGCCACGCCGCACACGGGTGCGGGCTGCTTCGGCGATGGCCACACCGGAGTCGTTGGTGCGCACCTCGAGTCGGATCACCTCACCATCGCCGGTGGAGCGGACATGTTCGAGGTTGTCGCTGTCGAGGCTGCGGTAGCGCTCCACCCCGAAGTTGGTGACCCGGCCATCGAGGGCGGAACGCACCTCGAGGGAGCCCTCGAAGTTCTCCGCCACGATCGTGGACTCGAGGGCCAGCAGGTGCGGGTCACGCAGGCTGATGAACCGGCGCTGGGTGAGCGACAGCACACGCCCCTGCGAATCACGCATCCGCGTGCGCCTGGTCAGCTCACCGCGCCGGATGTCCAGGTCGAGGCAGTGCTCCAGCACCTCGGTGCTGTCCGGGGTGAACCACTCGCCGCCGGCGGGGCGCACCGCGAGCGGAAGCCAGTTGGGTGCGTTGACGATGCTCTCGTTGACGACGTCCCGGCCGGCGACCTCGGTGGTGAGCCGGTTGAACACGCCGGCGATGTAGGTGCCCGGGTAGTGGGTGTCGTCGGCGTCGCACTCCGGGAGCGCACCCCGGGAGGCCACATAGCCGTTGCCGAGCGTGCACAGCGCCTCGCGCTGGCCCGCCTGGTCGGGGTCGTAGCCCTCGTAGGTCCAGATCCACTCGTTCATCGCCACAGGGGCACCACCATTCGAATCGTTGCGCGGAGGATAGCTACGCACGCAGCCAATCCGGTGAATGAGGCGTGAACCATGGGTTCACCCGAGGCGAAGCGTGTGCGTGCCGGATGGCGCTGCAGTGGGCTCAGTCGGGGCTCGGGGTGTTCTCGTAGGGCACGTGCTCACGGCACGGCTGCCCCCTGAGCCCCGGGCACGGGGGAAGCGCCGCGGGGAACCCATCCAGCTCCCCGGTCACCGGCAGCACCAGACGAGACGGTGTGGCGGTGGAATGGCCCACGTCGAAGGTGGCGCCCTCCTGGCCCCCGGTGAGGATGTAGGACCAACGCGGCCGGTCGCCTCCCGGGGTGTGGATCGACAGGCGGATCCGTGAGCCCTCGCGGAGCACGTGGGCGAACGGGAAGACCTCCACCTGCACCAGTTCGTACTCGTCGACCGGCATCGCCTCGGCATCCTCCTCGTAGCCGGTCTGGTCGGGGAACAACTCGGTGGCCTGCGGGCCGGGCTTCCTCCCGTCGAGGCGCAGCACACCGGACTGGATGTAGGTCTCCTTGCCGTCGGGCCGGACCTCGCTGAGGGTCACCCCGATGTCTCCGTTGGGAACACTGGAACGGATCCACAGATCCGCCGAGGCCCCACCGGCGAGCGGGAGGTCCTCCTCGAGCGGGTCGCTCAGGAACACCGCTGCGGAACCGGCGGGCTCCTGTGGCCAGTCGTAGTCCGGGAGCGCCTTGAACGCGTCCGAGGTGCTGTCACCCGGCAGGGTGACGGTCTCGGCGATCTCCGCGTCGAAGCCGTAGCGCGTGGCGGCATCGTCGTCGTTGGTGGGTTCGGACGGTGAGAGAGTGCCATCGGCTCCCAGGTAGAAGGCGCTGGGTTCGACATCGGCGGGGGGCCACTGGTCGAGGCGCACCTGCGCACTGCCGCCGGGGGCTCCGGGTTGCTCGGGGTCACCGGCACCCGACTCGAGCACGAGCCTCACCGGCTTCTCGGCTTCGTAGGCGGCGCGTGCCTCATCGGGAGTTGCGTACTGGGCATAGGGCACCGGTTCCACCGCGAGCGATGCGCCGAAGACATCCTCCATGAGCACCGGTGCCAGCAGGTTCATCATCGGCGGCATGGAGGGCACCTCGTCGGCCACGTAGAGGTCGAGGAAGGCCTTCCACTCCGAGAGGTTCATCGGCGCGTACCCGTCGGCGTGCGCCCCGTTGAAGAGGTTGAAGCGCACCAGCGGGGAGTTGGGGAACTTCCCCCAGAGGCGGGCGAAACGCCCACCGGTCTGTTCGTCCTGGAAGGATCCCGACAGGAAGATCGGCACCTCGATGTCCTCGCCGAACACCGACGGGTTGTACCAGTCCCCGAGCTCCTTGGGGTAGTGGTCGAAGCTCAGCGCGTACTCGGTGACGTCCACGTTCTGTCCGCGCAGCTCCTGATTGGCCTCGCAGGTCTCGTCGCCGTCGTCGACGAGTTCCTGTTCCCAGCCCTGGCCGTACGGCTCGGCCTTGGCGAGCACCTCGTCGACCCAGGTGAGGGCGAATCCCTTGTTGAAGATGCCCCCGGGCGACAGCAGGCCCCGCACCGTGTCGTCGGGCACCGACAGCGGCGTGATCGCCGACAGGCTCGGTGGCTGGGACCGTGCCACGAACAGCTGGCTGATCCCCGGATAGGACAGCCCGACCATGCCCACGGTGTTGCCCCGGACCCAGTCCTGGGCGGCGACGGTCTCGATCACGTCGTAGCCGTCGAGGACCTGGAGCGGTTCGAAGTAGTCATACGCGCCGCCGGAGCAGCCGGTGCCCCGCACGTTCACGGCTACCACCGCGTAGCCCATTGCCAGGGAGATGATGGAGCTGGGCTGCGCAGGTGCGTCACACAGGAACGCCAGCATGCCGCAGAGCTCCTCCGCGTCGAGTCCGAGTTCCTCGATGGCCTCGGCGTTGTCCTCCAGGAGGTTGTTGCCGGGTTTGGCCGGGTCGTACCCGGAGTATTCCACCACGGTCGGGTACGGGCCGTCCTCGACCGGTCCGGGAAGGTAGACCGATGCCGCGAGCTGGGTGCCGTCGCGTGTCTCGATGTAGGTGTAGCCGGGTTCGAGGGTCTGGCCCTCGTAGAAGTCCTGTTCGGGCAGGGACTCCGCTTCGGTCGGAACCTGCAGGGCGTCGGTGGCCTGCTGTTCGTCCCCGGAGGGCGTGGCAACGGTGTACTCACCGGGATCGAGGTCCCTGAAGATGAGAGCACCATTGGAATCGGTCTCGGCTTCCGCGACGATCTCGTCGTCGGAGAACAACAGGAGCTCCTGAGCCTCGGGAGCCCCGGTGACGGTGATCTGTCCGACGCTGGTGGTCGCTTCGAACCCGGCCGCTGTGGCATCGGGGGAGAGTGTTGGCACCTCGGAGGCGTCCGCGGAGTCATTCGTGGTGCATCCACTGCCGAGCAGGGCCACCGCGGCAAGGGCGGCCAGGACCACCCGCAGATGAGGTGTCCGGCTGGTGCTGGTCATCATGTCCCCCCGGGAAGTCGTGTTGGCGCCAAGTGAACTCGGTTCAAACATCGTGTGGCAAGTCGGGGGACCGCCCGCCGAGAGGGTCGGGAATGGCGCCGTCGGGCGGGATGTCTCTGGCAGAATCGGGACCCGTGGGCAACCCCGAACGCACTGCGTGGGTGTGTTCGGAGGGCCCCGACCCAGCCAGGACCATGCACCAGCTCGATCCCGACTCACCCGAGTTCTCCTACCAGGAGTTCGACTACCTGCACGAGAACATCTCCGAGCACGGACTCGACGCGACCGGCGATGTGATGGTGCGCCGTGTCGAGGTGGAGAGCCGCCACGGCCGGGTGTCGGCACTGAGCTGGGGCGAGGAGCATCCCGAGGTCGTGCTGGTTCACGGCACCGCCCAGAACGCCCACACCTGGGACACCGTCATCGTCGGGCTGGGTCAGCCTGCGCTGGCGATCGACCTGCCCGGCCACGGCCGCTCGGCCTGGCGCGAGGACGGCGACTACGGGCCCAAGCTCAACGCCATCGCCATCGAACCGGTGGTCCGTGAGCTGGCCCCCGACGCCGACCTGGTGGTCGGGATGTCGCTGGGCGGCCTGACCGCGATGCGGCTGGCGGTCAACGCACCGGAGTTGGTGCGCAAGCTCGTCATGGTCGACGTCACCCCGTCGGCCCCGGAGCGACACGAGCAGATGACCAAGGCCCAGATGGGCACGGTCGCGCTGGTCCAGGGCGACCGCACCTTCGGCAGTTTCGCCGACATGCTCGACGTGACCGTCGCCGCCGCCCCCCACCGCGATCGGAACTCGTTGCGGCGCGGGGTGTTCCACAACTCCAAGCAGCTCGACGACGGCAGCTGGACCTGGCGCTACGACTCCTTCCGCAAGGGTGAAGGCTTCGAGGGACTCTGGGACGACGTGCCCAACCTGACCACGCCGACCACCCTGGTGCGCGGGGCGAAGTCCTTCTTCGTCAACGACGAGGACGCCGCCGAATTCGCCCGCAGCGCGCCGGGATTCCAGACCGTGCACATCGTGGCCGACTCCGGCCATTCGGTGCAGGGCGACCAACCGCGCGCGCTGGTGGAGATCCTGCGCGGCGTGCTCGCCGGCTGACTCGTTTCCCAGCTGTTCACCCGCTGATTGCCAACTGATCCACAGCCTGCCGTAGCTTCACCGGATGGCTCTGGTCCCCCTCAATCTCCTTGTCAGCCATAGCGGCCGCTCGTCCCGCCAGCACATCACCTGCCGGCACAAGTGCGGTGACGCATGCGCGTATCCCCCGCCCAACACGAGTGACAACGAGTACTTCGGCGATGTGGTGCGCCAAGCCTTGTCCCGGCGATCCCTCTTCAAGGCGGCGGGGATAGCCGTACTGGCCGTCAGCAGCGGCTCTGCGCTCGCGGCCTGCAACAGCGGATCCAAGGTCGCCGGTCAACAAGCATCTTCGGGGGTGGCCGCGCCGCCGCCCGGGATGAACTTCACCGCGATCGCGCCCAACAAGAAGGACGCCGTCGTCGTCCCGGAGGGTTACCGGCAGGCGGTGGTGATCAGCTGGGGTGATCCGGTGCTGCCCGGGGCTCCTGCGTTCGATGTGAGCAAGCAGAGCGCCGCCAGTCAACGTCAGCAATTCGGCTTCAACAACGACTTCGCCGGTCTGCTGCCGATCGAAGGCTCTGAGAACCGCTATCTGCTCGTCGTCAACCATGAATACACGACTGAACGCTTCATGTTTACCGGCTACGACAAGAAGCACCCCACCCGTGAGCAGTTCGACACCGCACTCGCCGCGCACGGGTTGACCGTCATCGAAGTGGAGCGTACCGACAACGGCCTCAAACCCGTGATGGGTCCGTACAACCGGCGCATCACCGGCGACGCCACGTTGACCCTGACCGGCCCGGCAGCCGGCAGCGAATACGTCAAGACCGCGGCCGACCCCTCGGGTCGAACGATCACCGGCACCCTGAACAACTGCTCCGGTGGCGTCACCCCCTGGGGGACGGTGCTCTCGGGCGAGGAGAACTTCAACTCCTATTTCGGCTCCGCTGACGGAGCGGAGGCGCCGACGGCGGCCGACGCCGATCGCTGGAAGCGCTACGGCATCAAACTCAAACCCAGTGAACGACTTTGGGAGACCTTCGATCCGCGGTTCGACCCCACGAAGACACCCAATGAGGTCAACCGGTACGGCTACGTCGTCGAGGTCAACCCCTGGGATCCGGCGTCAGTTCCGGTCAAGCACAGCGCGATGGGGCGCTTCAAGCACGAAGCCGCCAACATCTACGTGACACCAGACGGCACGGTCGTGGCCTACAGCGGTGATGACGAACGGTTCGACTACCTCTACAAGTTCGTCTCCAGCAGGAAGATTCAGCCGGGCCGCGACGCCGCCGCCATGGCGCACAACATGACCATCCTCGATGAGGGCACCCTGTACGTCGCCAAGCTGTCCAGCGACATCCCGGCCGACCAGATCGACGGATCCGGCACGCTGCCCCAAGACGGGTCGTTCCGCGGCTCTGGGACGTGGCTTCCCCTGCTGCGCTCGGGCCCGAATGGGACGGGAGAATCCCTTATCCCGAGCATGAGCGCCGAGGAGGTTGCGGTCTTCACCCGGTTCGCCGCCGACAAGGCCGGTGCCACCAAGATGGACCGTCCCGAAGACTTCGAGGCCAATCCCAAGACCGGGAGGCTCTATGTGGCGCTGACCAACAACAACGAGCGCGGCGCGCCGGGCAAGGCCGCCGCCGACGCACCAAATCCCCGCAACGACAACAAGAACGGGCAGGTCCTCGAGATCACCGACGATCACGCCGGCACCAAGTTCGCTTGGGATCTGCTGCTGGTCTGCGGTGATCCCGCCGCCGCCGACACCTACTTCGGCGGCTTCGACAAGTCCAAGGTCAGCCCGATCTCGTGTCCCGACAACCTCGCGTTCGACAAGCACGGCAATCTGTGGATCGCCACCGACGGCAACGCCCTCGGCTCGAATGACGGGCTTTTCGCAGTGGCTCTCGACGGCCCCAACCGCGGTGAGACCCGGCAGTTCCTCACGGTGCCGATCGGCGCCGAGACCTGCGGACCGATCGTGCTCGACGACCTGGTCACCGTTTCGGTCCAGCACCCCGGGGAACACGACGACAACAGCATCGACGACCCGCTTTCGAACTGGCCGGATGGCGGCAACGGCACGGCCCGCCCGTCGATCGTCGCGGTGTGGAAGGACGACGGTGGCATCGGCGTGTGAGCTGATGTCGGGCTAAACCAACAGCCCCTTGAGCGCCTCGCGGGTCTCGGCGATCTCGTCGGGGGTCCCGCCGACCTCCACCGCCGCGAAGTCGGTGACCCCGATGTCGGCGAGCGCGGCGATGCGCTCCTGCACCTGCGCCGCGGAACCGATGATCGCGATCTCCGCCGGGCCGGCCACTCCCTCGCGGTCGAGCATCGCGCGGTAGCTGGGCAGCGCGCCGTAGGCGGCGAACTCCTGGGCTGCGCGTTCGGTCGCCGCCTTGGTGTCCGTGGTGACGCACACCGGCAGCGCGGCGATCACCCGCGGGGCGGGCCGGCCGTGTTTCTCGGCGGCTTCGGTGATGGTCGGGATGGTGTGGCCGGCCAGGGTCGCCGGTCCGGTGCACCAGGTGAGCGTGCCGTCGGCCAGCGCCGCGGTGACGCGCAGCATCTGTTCACCGAGGGCGGCGACCACGACGCCGAAGCCGGTGGAGCCGTTGGCGTTGACCGCCGCGTGCACGCGGTAGACCTCGCCGTCGAAGTTGGCAGGCTCGTTGCGGGACAACGGCATCAGGACATTGAGGTATTCGCGGAGGTGTCGCACCGGCTTGTCGTAGCTCAGCCCGAACATGTTCTCGATGACGACCTTGTGGCTCAGCCCGATGCCGAGGGTGAACCGGTTACCCGAGGCGGCGGCCACGGTGTGCGACTGCTGGGCGATGGCGTGCGGGTGCCGCGGGTAGGTGGGCACCACCGCGGTGCCCAGTTCGATGCGCGGCACCTGGGTGCCGACGACCGCCAGTGCGGTCAGCGCGTCGTGGCCGAAGATGTTGGGCGCCCAGTAGCTGGCGAAGCCGTCCCGTTCGACGGCGGCGGCCTGGGCCGCCACGTCGTCGATGGTTCCGGTGTTGACGGCGCCGCCGAAGATTCCATACTTCATGGCCCTGACGGTACGCGGCGGGTCAGTTCCGCGGCACCGCCAATCCCTCCTGGACCAGGGTGGCGGTCAGAGTGCCGTCGGCGTCGAACAGCCGTCCGGTCATCACGCCCCGGCCGCGGGCAGCCGCCGGGGACTCGGATTCCAGCAGGTTCCACCGATCGGCCCGGATCGGGCGGTGAAACCAGACCGACGAGTCCGTGGTGGCGGTGTGGTGGCTGCGGTCGATCATCGAATGGCCGTGCACCTGCAGCACCGGGTCGATGCCGTAGATGTCGGTGACGTACACCGCGGCGCAGGCGTGCAGCATCGGGTCGTCGGGCAACGGGACGGTCACCCGCCACCACATGCGGCGGCGAAAGTTACCGGTGCTGCGGTCGTCGACGCTGCGGATGTCGATCTCGTTCAGCGGCAGCGACGGCGCCGGCCCGATCGGACCGGTTCGCGGCAGTGACTCGGGATCCTCAATGGCGGAGGGTTTTTCGCCGTGTTCGGGTCCGGCTGCGGGCAGCACAAAGGAAGCGGTGGCGGTGACCAGCAGGCGGCCGTCCTGGCGGGCCAGCACCCGCCGCGATGCGGTGGTGCGGCCGTCGTACACCCGCTGCACCTCGTAGTGCACCGGGGCGCCGGCGTCGCCGCCACGCAGGAACTGCACGTGCAGGCTGGTCGGCGCCAACCCGGGACGCAGCGTCTGGCCCGCGGCGGCGAATGCCTGTGCGGCCAGGTGTCCGCCGTAGGCGCGTTTGCCGGCCGGGCCGTTCTCCGCGCCGACGAAGGTGTCGGCGGCCTCGGCGGGGGTGACGGTCAACAGCCGCGGTAGTACGTGGGTCACGTTGCCACCGTGCCGGATTCGACGAGGCCGGCGATCTCACCGGCGCTCATGCCGAGCCGTTCGGACAGTACGGCGGCGGTGTCGTCGCCGAGGGCCGGGGCGGGGCGGGGGACGGTGTGCGTCCCGTCGACCGACATCGGCAGTCCCGGTGCCAGATGACTGCCGACCCGGGGTTGCTCGAGCGGGGCGAACAGCGGATTGGCGGTGACCCGTGGGCTTTCGGCGGCCTCGGCGAAGGTCTGGTAGCGGTTCCACAGGATGGAAGTGCCCGACAGCGCCACGGCGATGTCTTCGGCGGTGTGGTTGCGGAACCACGGTGCGAACAGCCCGCTGAGCACCTCGCGATGCTCATAGCGCTGCCCTTCGTCGGTGAAGTCCGCGCCGAACGCCTCGGCGACGGCGGCAACCGCCTTCGTCGTCCCGGTCAGTTCGGTCAGGTCGCGGAAGTGCCGGTTGGTGAGGGCGACGACCATGAACCACGCGCCGTCGCCGCTGCTGAAGTTCTGGCCGTACTGGCCGTAGATGGCATTGCCCAGCCGGGGACGCTGGGTGCCGGTGACCATCACCTCGGTGAGGAAGCCCAGGTTCGCCGCGGTCGCCAGCGCGACGTTGTCGAGGGGCAGCCGGATCGCGCTGCCCTGCCCCGTGCTGTCGCGGCGGCGCAGCGCGGCCAGGACCGCGATGACCGCGTACAGCCCACAGCTGACGTCCCAGGCCGGCAGCACGTGGTTCACCGGCCCGCGCTGGTCGGGTGAGCCCGTGACGAGGGGAAAGCCGGTGGCCGCGTTGACGGTGTAGTCGACCCCGGTCGATCCGTCGGCGCGGCCGACGACCTCGAGATGGATCAGATCGGGGCGCTGCGCGCTCAGCGTTTCGTGGGAATGCCATTGGCGCCCGGCGACATTCGTGATCAGGATTCCGGCATCGACGATCAGACGCTGGATCAGCTGCTGGCCCTCGGGCGAGCGCATATCGGCGGCCACCGAGCGCTTGCCCTTGTTCAGCCCGGCCCAGTAGATGCTCACCCCGCCGTCGGTGAGCGGCCAACGCTGGTAGTCGGCCGCGCCGCCGATCGGGTCGATGCGGATGACCTCGGCGCCGAGTTGGGCCAGTGTCATGCCGGCCAACGGAACCGCGACGAAGCTGGAGATCTCGACGATGCGGACGCCGGCCAGCGGCAGGTCGGGTGAAGCGGTCACCCGATGAGTATGACGGTTATGCCACCGCGACCGGCACGCCCAGGCACACCAGCATCAGGAGCAGGAGAAACCAGCCGGCGCCCTGCCAGATCGGCCAGACGCCCTCGGCCTTCCACACCCGGTAGGCCTGAACCAGCGCCCCTACCCCACCGGCGAACAAGACGACCGGCACCAGGATCCCGGCGATCAGCGAGTGCCAGACGACGGCCGCCGCGAACGCAACGCCCGCCACCGCGATGACGGCCACCACGTAGATCACCGCCGACCGGAACATCACCGGGTCGTGCCAGCGCTTCTCGACGTCGTTGTTCGACATGATTCACCTCGTTCCCAGCTTAGGCCTCGATAAACACCTTCGGCAGGGGTTGACTGGCCGCGGCTCCGGGTAGTCCCGCGGGCATGACGCACCCCACGAATGAGAACAGCGAAGACGTCGGCTCCGACGAGCACGTGGCGTCGTCGCGCGCCGGCAAGGGCGGCAACACCGGCACCTACGTCGGCGAGACCGACCCCGACGACGCGATCGACGCGGGCGAGACGGGTGCGGAGGCGCGCAGCCAGGCCGGAGGGCAATGAGAGGATCGGGCCATGCGTCTGCTGCTCCTCGCCGACACGCATGTCCCGAAACGCGCCCGCGATCTGCCCGCCCGGGTGTGGGACCAGGTGGAGCGTGCCGATGCGGTGATTCACGCCGGCGACTGGGTTGATGTCGCACTCTTCGACGAACTGGCCACGCGGGCGCGGCGACTGATCGCCTGCTGGGGCAACAACGACGGGGCGGAGCTGCGTTCGCGGCTGCCCGAGCGTGCCGACGTGATGCTGGACGGCCTGCGCTTCACCGTCACCCATGAAACCGGTACCGCGTCCGGCCGCGAGGCGCGGATGGCGCAGCGCTATCCGGACACCGATGTACTGGTGTTCGGCCACAGCCACATTCCCTGGGACACCACCGCCCGCACGGGGCTGCGCCTGCTCAACCCCGGCTCCCCGACCGATCGCCGCCGCCAACCCTTCTGCACGTACATGACCGCGGAGACCCGGGCAGGCACCCTGCGTGAGGTGCGGCTGCACCGCCTCGAGAAGGGTTGATGCGTCATCGCAACCGGCGAGCGAGCCCGGACGCACGCACGGCGCGGCGCGCAACCGCGGCGCGCAGCTGCTCAGCGGTGCCGATCACCCGCACCTTCTCCCGCGCCCGGGTGACCGCCGTGTACAACAACTCCCGTGTGAGCAGGCGCGAATCCTCCGGCGGCAACAGCACGGTCACCTCGGTGGCCTGACTGCCCTGACTCTTGTGGATCGTCATCGCGTGCATGGTCTCCACATCGGCCAGCCTGCTGGTGGCGAACTCCACCGGCCCCTCCGAGCCGGCGACCACCGCGCGCAGGGCGCCGTCGCGCATCAGCGTCACGCCGGTGTCACCGTTGTAGAGCCTGAGGCCATAGTCGTTGGCGGTGACCAGTATCGGCCGCCCGAGGTACCACGTGCTCCACAGCGGCGTATCGGTCTCCTCGGCCAGCCAGCGTTCGACCTGGCGGTTCCAATACGCGACGCCGTACGGCCCGCGTCGATGCGCGCACAACAGCCGATGTTCGTCCAGGGTCGCCAGGGCCGCCGGGCCGTCTCCCAGCACGGCCGCCCGCCGGAGCTCCAGCGCCTGCGGGACGAGGACTTTCCGCAGGCGGTCGGCGGGCTCGTCGGAGTCCACCCACTCGATGTGGTCACCGCCGGCCGCCAGTACCTCGACAGCGCGGTCGGCGTCATCGTCGCGGATCGCCTGTGCGAGCGCACCGATCGACTCACCGAAACGGTGGGGTGTGACCAGCCGCGCGACCGGGGAGTCGGGGACGACGGCCAGCCCGTCCACCAGATCGGCCAGCACCGCCCCTGCCTCCACCGAGGCGAGCTGATCGGGGTCACCTACCAACAGGAGCCGGGAGTCCGGCCGAACCGCTTCGAGCAGTCGCGCCATCATCGTCAGCGACACCATCGATGTCTCGTCGACGACGATCACATCGTGCGGCAGCCGGTTCTCCCGGTTGTGCCGGAACCGCGACGAGGTGTCGGGCTTGCTGCCGAGCAGCCGATGCATCGTGGTGGCGCGCAATCCCTGCAGCCGCTCGCGGTCCACCACCGCCAGCTTGTCGACCTCGAGTTGCACGGCCTCCTGCAGTCGGGCGGCGGCTTTGCCGGTGGGCGCGGCCAACGCGATGCGCAGCCTCGGCTTGCCGTCCAGTTCGGCCTGCTCGGCGAGCAGGGCGAGCAGCCGCGCCACCGTGGTGGTCTTGCCGGTACCCGGTCCGCCGGTGAGCACGGTCAGGCCCCGCGACAGCGCCACCTCGGCACCCTGGCACTGCTCTTCGAAGCCCGCCGGGAAGAGCCTCGCGATGTCCGGCAGTTCGCCGGCCCGCGGGGCGGCGGCCAGCGCCCGCACATCCCGCGCGACCTGACACTCCTCGAGCCAGTACCGGTCGAAGTACAGCAGCCCCTCGTCGAGGTGTAACACCGGCGGCGCGCCGAGCAACGGGCTGGTGCTGACCGCCTCGAGCCACGCCTGCGAAGCCGGCCAGTCCAACTCCGGCATATCGATCTGGTCCTGCAGGCAGGTGATGTCCACGCACACCGACCCGGCCCGCACCGCCCGGGAGACGAACGCCAACGCGAGCGCGACCGCTTCGTCGGACTCACCGGCGAGGGTGGTCAGCCGTTGCGCGACAAGCACATCCGCGGCCTCGATGACACCCGCATCGTTGAAGGCGCGCAACCGCCCGCTGGCCTGCTGCGCCCGTCGCCAGTTGGCGACATCCACCTCGTCGACCGTCATGCCGCCGCCCTCCTCCCGTCGAGCAGGTCGGACAGTTCGACCACCAGCGCCGGCGGCGGCTGCCAGCTGAACACCCCGGCCGGGTGCCCGTCGACGACCGGGGTTTCCCGCCCGCACATGCCCCGGACGAACAGGTACAGCACCCCGCCCAAGTGGCGCGCGGGGTCGTAGCCGGGCTGCCGCCAGCGTAGGAATCGATGCAGCACAACGCTGTACAGCAGTGCCTGCAGCGGATAGTCGGAGTGCAGCATGGCCTCGGCCAGCCGATCGCGGCCGTAGTCTGCGGCCGTCAGGGGTCGCTCCGCCTCGCCCAGCCAGTTGGTCTTGTAGTCGACCACCAGATAGCGGTGGCCGTCACCGTCTGCCACCCGCAGCATCGCGTCGACCGAACCGGACAGGTAGCCGCGCAACGGTTGGCCGCCAAGCGTGGGACCGGTGAGTCGCTCGACATACGGCAACACCGGGTCGCCCTCGGTGAGGTGCTCGGCCAGCAGCCGGCCGACGTCGGCCAGCCGGATGTCGGGCGCCGCGGAGCGCAGGTCGCTGCCGGCCAGCGGGAACTCGAAGTCCATCTCGCACAGCCGATCCTGCAGGCCGATGTCGCGCAGTGTCAGTCCGTCGGCCAGCGGCCCCAGCGGGGTGTCGTGCAGGGGCACCAGTGCAGCGGCCAGGTCGGCCGCCGGCACGTCGACGGGCCACCACACCGAGTGCCGCTCAATCTGGGTCCGCAACTCCGCGGCCAGGTCGGCGGCCTTCGGATCGGCGGTCTCCAGCACCGCGTGTACCAGCGAACCGAACCTGGCCCCGGTCGGCAGGTCGGCCATCGGCGAGGGGATGTCCGCGCCGACGGCCGGCGCGGTCACCGGGATGTCGGCGACCTCGTCGTCGAGTTCCACGACTTCGGGTTCGCTGCTGACCCCGGCCGTGTCGGCGGCCCGGATCAGCCCCGAGTACGAGGTGCGTCGCCAAGCGGCGTCGATACTGCGATGAAAGTGCCTGGTGTCCAACAGTCCTCGCGGCTCGTCGGGTTGCACGGGTGACGGCCGGCCGATCTGCGACGGTTCGATCACCGGCCCGCCCAGGGCTTCCCACTGGCGGAACCGGGCCAACGCGTCGTCGTCGCTGACCTTGGCCGGCCGGCAGGTGTCGGGCACGGCGGCCTCACCCGGCCCGCGGCCCCGAAGAAGGCGGGACAGCCCACCATTGGGTTCGTCATACGAAGGCGCCCACCAGGCGACAACCTGGGCCTGCGCTCGGGTCAGCGCGACGTAGGTGAGGCGGCTGTCGTCGCTGGCGCTTTCGCTTCGGCCCTGGGCGCTGACCGTGTTGTAATCCGGGCTGTCCTTGCCGCCGATGTGCAGACAGCGGACCGAATCCTCGTGGTAGAGGATCAGATCGCGCTCCCAGATGTTGCGGTTGAACGCGAACGGCAGGTAGACGATCGGATACTGCAGGCCCTTGGCGGCCCACACCGTGAGCACCTGCACGGCGCCGGCGTCGCTGTCGAGGCGGCGGCTGCGTTCGGCGGTACCGCCCTTCTCCTCGCGTTGCCTGCGCAACCAGTCGCGCAGGGCGGGAAGGTTGTAATGCTCGCGGTGCGCGACATCCTGGAGCAGCTGGGTGATGTGGGCCAGGTCGGTCATGTGGCGTTCGCCGCCCTGCCAGGACAGCACGCGCCCGCTCATGCCCTGCAGCTGGGCGGCCTCGAAGACGGCGGCGACACCGCAGTCGCGCGCATGTCCCGCCCACTCCCTCAGCGTCTCGGCGATCTCGTCGGTGAGGGCGTCGCCGCCCTCGGCGAGATCGGTGGCGGTCTTGCCGAAGAACATGGTCGACGCCGCGGCGCGCACCACGCCCGCGCGGTGCGGTTGGTCGAACGCCTCGAGCAGCGCCAGCCAGTCCGCCGCCGCCTGGGATTCGAACACATCGGAATCACCGGTGTGGACGGCCTGGATCCCGACTTCGGTCAAGGCCTTGAAGCAGGCGTGGCCGTCGCGGTGCTTCTCCACGATGACCGCGATGTCACCCGCCGCGATGCGGTGTCCGTCGAAGGTGGCGCCGCTGTTGAGCAGGGCCCCGATGTCGGCGGCCAGGTCCTTGCCGATGTGCTCCCGCAGGTCGTCGATCGGTACGGTCTGAACACCTCTGCGCCGGAACGACTCCCGCGAGACCACTCGGAGGCGGAACGGGTCGTTGCACGGCGCCCCGGCCAGCCGGCTGCCCGGGTGTCGCGCCTCGACCTGGTGAACGACGATGCGCGGGTCGCCGAGTTGGGCGCCTTCCAGCACCACCTGCAGGCGGTCGACGAGGGCCGCGTCGCTGCGCCAGTTGGTCACCAGTGTCCGCTTCTCGCCAGCGGTTTCGGCGGCTTCCAGGTAGGTGACGATGTCGCCGCCGCGGAAGGCGTAGATCGCCTGCTTCGGGTCGCCGATGAGGATCAGGGTGGAGCAGCCGGTGAAGGCGCGGTCGATGACCCTCCACTGGATCGGGTCGGTGTCCTGGAACTCGTCGACCATCACAACCGGCCAGCGGGTGTGCATCCTGAGCCGGGCAGGGGCGTCGGGCTCGTCGAGCGCGTCGGCCAACCGGGTCAGCAGATCGTCGTAGCCGAGGATGCCGCACCGCCGCTTGCGCGTCTCCAACTCCCGGACCACGTCGCTGACGAACCGAAGGCACACGGCGGCCCGGGAATCCGGATCGGGCTCGGCGGGCCGCAGTTGGGCGGCGGGGTTGTTGACCACCTCCCGCGCCAGTTCGAGCGCTTCTGGGTAGGGCAGCTGCGGATCGTCGCGGTCCCGGCCGAAGTGCGCCAGGTAGAGGTCGTCGACGATCTCGGCGACCAGGTCGTCGAGGCTTTCCACCAGCTCGACCCCGGCATCGCTGTCCCCGGCCACGCCGAGCGACTTGAGCACCAGATTGCAGAACTGGTGGGTGGTGGCGATGGTGGCGGCGTCGAATCCGGCGAGCGCATCGCGCAGCCGGGTCTTGCGCTCCTCGAGCTCCTCGTCGGTGCCCGTGAGCAGGTGCTGAACCACTTGGTTGTCGCCGACCACCGACCGATCATCGAAAGCCCTTACCGCCTGGACGATCTGGGCCCTGACCCGCTCGCGCAATTCCTGGGTGGCCGAGCGGCTGAACGTGACGAGCAGCATCTGGTCCAGTGTGGCCCGGCCTTCGGCCAGATAGCGGGTGACCAGACCGGCGAGCGCGAACGTCTTGCCGGTACCGGCGCTGGCCTCCAGCAC